>DYLI01000188.1 GCA_020722165.1 Halothiobacillus neapolitanus
TTTATACGTGGCAAACTCACGCTCAAAACGCGCAACCTTCGGCCCGGTACCAAGCCAGCTTGCGCGCATACTGTCCACGACTTCGTCGATTTCGTCCTGTTCAATTTGCGGTGCGCCAAAAACGATAAAGGGTTGTTTTTCAGACATGGTGTTGGCTCTGGGTTAGGTTAAGGTTCGTAGCTCGTCGCCCGGATGTTTATCCGGGGTGGGTTCGCACTCAGCACGGGCATTCCCGGATTACGCTGCGCTTCATCTGGACAACCTCCTGAGGCGCTTTCGTACGGTTTGTGTGCCTGTTGCGGAGCCATTCATCTTTTTTATCCCGTTTTGTTTCACGGGAGCTTAGCAGGTTACTGGCGAACTGTTCCATAGTGCGCATTACGCTGCGCTAATGCGCACTATGGAACA
Organism: Halothiobacillus neapolitanus; assembly: GCA_020722165.1. Classification (GTDB taxonomy): domain Bacteria; phylum Pseudomonadota; class Gammaproteobacteria; order Halothiobacillales; family Halothiobacillaceae; genus Thiofaba. Next base: position 409 of record DYLI01000188.1, read on the forward strand.
GTTTGGATTTGTTCGACCAACGTGCTGATTTGCTTCGCAAGGGGTGGAAGGTCGTGCCGAATAGTCCGCCAGACGATGTCGAGATCAATGCAGAAATAGCCATGACTGATGCGGTTGCGCATCAGGTGGGCGAGATAGTCGTTTAAGCGCAGCGCAGCTCTTATTTTCTCATACCGGACGTGCCTCTTGGGTAACTGCACCACAAAATCTCTGCGGCAAGGCCCCAGGTGGAAGTACATCGACCTCAACACCCAAAAGGTCACGCAAGCTTTTTTGTATGCGCACAACGTCAAACAATGTCGTCTGTGGCGTGGGATCGATCAAAATATCCAGATCGCTCTGTTCGGTATCTTCGCCATGCAGCACGGAGCCAAACACACGCGGATGGGTGGCGTTGTGCCTTGCGACGATTTCGCGAATGGCGGCGCGGTGTAGTTCGAGTGCTTTGGAGGGTTTCATGGCTAGATTTCGCAATTGCAGTGGCTTTAACGTAGCCCGGATGATTCTCTGGGACAAACCTCAACCTGCTCTCTCAAAGGCACGAAACCCCTGCAATAAACTGCAAGGTAGTTAGGCCGTGGTCGCCATGCACGCCTTGGGGTCGCATGCCTCGTCCTGATGCCCGGCCCGCATACCATCCAACAATTCCAGATGATCGCGCGCCCAGTGCAGCAAATGGAATTGCCCGCTGGCATCTTCGGCCAGCGCGGTGCAGCTTTCCACCCAGTCGCCGCAGTTGGCGTAGGTCACGCCGTCCACTTCGCGCAGGCGGGCGTGGTGAATGTGCCCGCTGATAATGCCGTCAAAACCATGTTCACGCGCATGGGTGTAGGCGGCGTGTTCGTATTGTTCGACGTACTGCATGGCGTTTTTCATTTTGCCTTTGATGCTGGCGGCAAGTGACCAATACGGCCGCCCCATCAGGCGGCGAATGCCGTGGGTGATACCCGCCAGGCGCATGAGCAATTCGTACCCCATATCCCCAACCCAGCGCATCAGCGGGTTGCAGTGCAGCACGGCATCAAAGCCGTCGCCATGCACCACCAGCCAGCGGCGGCCATCGGCGCCTTTGTGGATCAGTTCGGGCAAAATCTTGACACCAAACGCTTCGCCTTCGCCGAGATAGCGCACGGCTTCGTCGTGGTTACCGGGCACATAGATGATTTCCACACCTTCGTTGGCACGCTTGAGTAACAGTTGAATCAGTTCGTGCTTGATGCGCGGCCAGCGCCAGCCGCCTGTTCGCATTTTCCACACGTCGATGATGTCGCCGACCAAATATAGGCGTTCGCACTGTACATGAGTAAGAAAATCAATCAGGTAATCAACTTTGGCATCTTTGGTGCCTAGATGAACATCGGAAATAAATACGCTGCGGTAGATGAGCATACATTCAAGCTCCGTGGTGAAATTTTGACTATTTCACTACCGCAAGATGACTTTGGCATGGCGAAATGATGAATGCTAGGTTTCAGCGGTGTTGTAAAAATTTGCGGGATAACATTCCGGTCTATACTTTCACCCAAGTCCACGATTGAGGCATTTATCATGACCGCTGCCGAAAAACGCGCCTTTTCCGCCGCTGATTTTCTTGACTGGGAAGTCAAGCAAGAAACTAAACATGAATTCGTCGCGGGCGAATTTTTCGCCATGGCCGGAGCCGGTGAAA
>DYLI01000189.1 GCA_020722165.1 Halothiobacillus neapolitanus
ATCAAGGGTTAAAAAGGTCATTTTCAGCGGCGCACCGGCGCAGCGAATCGGCGTATTCGGCATGGTGTAAATGCCCTGCCCGCCTTCGTTCACAAACTTATGAATCGCTGTCCACGAAGCCGTTGCCTTGGCGGGGCTGTGGTAGACGCTGGCAAGGCCATTGCTGCCGATGGCGTTTTCGTCCATGCCCTCAATGCCCGCCCAATCATATTCAATGCCCGGCGCGACGACGAGGAAGTCATAAGCGATTTTGCGCCCGCTTTCGACTTCGACGCTGTTGTTGACGGGGTCCAAGGTTTTGACGTTTTCCTTGACCCATTCCACACGGCTCGGCATGTAATTTGCGGAATTAATCAGGGTTTTGCTTTCTGGCCACAAACCCGTCGCCACCAAGGTCAGACCCGGCCAGTAATAACTTGGATCGCGCGGGTCAATCACGGTAATTTTGCCATTCGGCAGCGCATGGTTCAGGCGGTTGGCAATCGACATGCCTGCTGCGCCCGCGCCAATAATCACCACATGCACTTTTTTGTCGCTAGTCATGCCCGCGACAGCGGTTTCCAGACCTGCTAGGGTTGCGGCGGCGGCAACGCTACCGAGCATAAAATTGCGACGCCCGCGATCAGGCTTGTTTTCAGATGACGTCATAGATTTCTCTTTGCGTGTATTAATTAATCACTACAAAGCGAATCATAAACTAATCGCCGTTTAGGATTTACAAATTTTATCAGCCTTGGCAAGCAAGGCAGGCTCAACCCGCAACCAAAACGTCACCGGCCCGTCGTTGATCAGGCTCACCTGCATATTCGCGCCGAAAATGCCACTGGCGACATGCGGATACTGGCAGTTGGCGCGCACGCCCATGTACTCGAACAGCCAGCGCGCCACATCCGGCTTGGCGGCGGGGGCAAAATCCGGCCGGCTGCCATTACGGGTGTCCGCAAGCAGGGTAAATTGCGGCACGAGCAACAAACCGCCGTCGATGTCATGCAACGAGCGATTCATCTTGCCCGCTTCGTCGGGGAATACGCGGTAATCGAGCAGGCGCTCCAGCAAACGCTCGGCCTCAGCTTCCGCATCGCCTTTTTCCACCCCGACCAGCACCAGCAGGCCACGTCCAATTTCGCCCACCACTTTGCCATCAACCTCGACACGGGCATGGGTTACGCGCTGTAAAAGTCCAATCATTTCTTCGCTTCCAAAAAGTCGGCAAATTGCTCGGTGGCGCGCACTAGCGCATCAACAATACCCGGCTCGCTCGCCGCGTGGGCGGCATCGGAGATGATATTCAGCTTGGCCTGCGGCCAGGCTTGTGCGAGAGCGAACGCCTGTTCAACCGGACAAACCACGTCATAACGCCCGTGTACGATAATGCCCGGAATATCCGCCAGCCGCCCCGCGTCGCGGCAAAGCTGATCGGGCTCAAGGAAGGCGTGGTTGACGAAATAATGGTTCTCGATGCGCGCCAAACTCAAGGCCACATGCGGGTCGCCGAAATAATCGGTAGTGGCATGATCGGGCAACAGAGTCACCGTGCGCCCTTCCCACACTGCCCAAGCCTTGGCCGCCGCCATGCGCCGCAACTCGTCCGTACCAGTCAGCAAGCGATGGAAGGCGTGCAGCAAATCGCCGCGTTCATCTTCAGGAATTGGCGCAAGATAGTCCTGCCAATAATCCGGAAAAATCGCATTCGCGCCGTCTTGATAAAACCAATGAATATCGCGCGGGCGGCAAAGAAAAATACCGCGCAGAATCAAGCCACTCACCCGCTCGGGATGGGTTTCAGCATACGCCAAGCCCAGCGTGCTGCCCCACGAGCCCCCGAACACCAGCCATTTTTCAATGCCCAAATGCTCGCGGATGCGCTCAATATCGGCCACCAAATCCCAAGTGGTGTTGTCTTCCAGCGAAGCATGTGGCGTAGATCGCCCGCAGCCACGCTGATCGAACAGCACAATGCGATAACGCGCCGGGTCAAAATAGCGCCGATGATTCAGCGTACACCCCGCCCCCGGCCCGCCATGCAAAAACACCACTGGAATGCCATTGGGATTGCCGCATTC
>DYLI01000034.1:0-4932 GCA_020722165.1 Halothiobacillus neapolitanus
CAACCCGACGACGATGGTCTATCCGATGACCCGAACGCCCCCAATTACCGCTATGCCGACACTGGCTTTATCGCCGGAGCGCGCAAGTTTGATGTGACAGAGGCGTTTCGTGAGGCCGTAAAAAATGGTCAGCTTATGCGCGTGCGGGATTTGGACTGGGAAGGTGTAGAAGAAAACCCGCGTCGTGCCAAGGAGCTTATCGTTAAGTCAAATCTGTTTGGCAAGGTTGACTGGGCGGGTTTGCGTGAAAAAGGCGTTGAACCCGGCGCAGCATTTTTAATAGATCGGGTGTATGCCAGTATTGCCAGTGCGCCATACGAAGACACGCCGGGCGCGCGGAAAGATTATGCCCTTGGCATTGAATCAGTACGTGAGCGCCTTGAAACATGTAAAACAGCGGATGAAGTCAAGAAAACGCTTGATGAAATTAACGACGAAAAGCTCGGTATTATGCTTGATGACGTGGAGAGCGCAGCCTATCAGGAGGCCTTGGCTGAGGTTGAAAAAGCGTCGCCACGCAATCACCCGCTCGTCATCGAAAACAACAGGCTGATGCGAGAAGTAGTGAGGTTGCATCGCGAGATGCTGAATCGCACTGATAAATTACGCAAAGCAGGTAGAAAAGCAACGCCTGAAATGACAGCCGCAAAAAATGAGGCCGAGCGTGCTTACCAACTTGCGAATGAAGCACAGCGCAACTTTATGGAGCAAAATCCAGCGCTTAAATCAGTCAAGCGCGATCTCGGTAATGGCCGATTCGTATTTGAAAACGACATTGAACACGCCTACCGCCTTGCTAACGCCAAGGCCAGGCTAATTCTCGACATTAACATGGCGAGAAACCTTGCGTCCAACCCAACGACCCGCGCATGGAGTGCGCTAGGCGACCGCTTTGCATCGGTGCTGAATGGCAATAGCGAAGCCTTTGCCGGACATCGTGCAGCCGTGCGCATGGGCAAGGTGAAGGACTGGACTTGGGCAGAGAAAGAGGGCGCAACCAAAGCCCCAACCAAGCGAGCGGCGCGGTTCCAGCTCCAAGTTGCCGACAGCTTTGATCGTGTCGGTGGGCGCGAAGTGAAGGCAGCCTCCACGGCAGAGCTAAAAGAACGCTTTGGCCTGCGCGAGGTGCAATCGGGCAACTGGGTATTGAAAGACCCTGAGTCTGCCCAGTGGCACGTCCAGAAAGCAGCGGAAGCCATGACCGACTTGGCAGACTTGATCGGCGTTGACCCGTCCAAGCTGGCTGTTGGCGGGCGCGTGGCCTTGGCCTTCGGCGCACGCGGAAAAGGCAATGCTGGTTTTGGAGGCGGCGCGGCAGCGCATTATGAGCGCGTCGAGCGTGTCATTAACATCACCAAGATGAAGGGCGGCGGTTCGCTGGCACACGAATGGTTTCATGCGCTGGATAACCTGATTCCTGAGTCTATGGGGCTTGATAATGGCGCAAATGGCATGGTGACTGAGAGCTCTGAACTGCGCTCCAAATTGCCGCCTGCGGTTGCTTCGGCGCTTGAACGTCTTGTTGATGACATGCGCAAGGGCGATCAGCGAGCAATCAAGAATTACCCCGTCACTAACGAGATGCGCGAGCGGGCTAAAGCCTTCTTTTCACGCCCCAACAACGGCAATTTTGGCATCTTAAAGGCCATTAAAGAGGCTCGCAGCGTGCAGGCGGCGATGGATGAAATTGAATCGTTCGAGAACCGAGCCAAGGCCGATTATCTGCGCCGTGGCAAGAAGTTTACCAAGCGAGAGGCGGATATTTACGAAAGCTGGCGGCCTCTCGCTTTGGGCTATTACGTTGCAGATGATGAAGTTACGATTGAGGTCGGCAAGCCAATGTCCAGCTTTGCGCTAGAGGCAACAAAACTTGATGCTGGAGCGTCCAAAGACTACTGGAGCACGACGTTGGAAATGGCGGCGCGTGCTTTCCAAGGGTATGTTGAGGATAGTCTTGCAGCCAAGGGGCAGAAGAACGATTACCTGAGCGCGAAAGCGGATAACAAGTTTTACAAAGACCAGATATTTGGCGACAGCAAACCATTCCCCGAAGGCGAAGAGCGGGAGCGCATCAACAAGGCATTTGATGAGCTATTTAAGGCGCTGCAAGGAACCGGCGTATTGGATAGCGTATTCGCCATGATGTTATGAGCCAGCGCCTCAGCCGTAAAACCCTGCAAGAGCAGCTTGAACAGGCGCTTTGGCGTGAAGCCTTGGCGCGGCTGGTCATTGATCGCTTGCGGGCATGTATGGATAACCCGCTGGACAAGCAGCTTGAAATTGAGGCGGAGGATGCGGAGTTGACCTATCGACTGGCGCGTGAGGCTTGCCGTGCGGGGCAATGTTAAGGAAAACCCCCGCCACTGCGCCACTGCGCACCCCTTACCATGTGACGCATGGAAAATACCACCACCAAGCCTAAAAAAGCCTCCATTCTGCAACGCCTTGGGTTGAGCAAGCCCAAGCCTGAGCCGATGGGGGTTTCTGTGTCTGAACAAATTTCACCTGCCTTGGCGATGAGCTTCGGCGCTACGTCGAGCAGCGCAGCGGCCTTGATGGGGTCGGGCAAGCGTGGCGCACGGGCGCGGCATCAGATTTACGACAAGTGGGCGCAGATGGAATCTGACCCGATTGTATCTACGGCCTTGATGCTGTTGTGTACGGCGGCGTTAGGTGGGCATGAAACCACGGGTCAGCTTGTTTTTATCGAGCCTACAGCCAAGGCGCGTGAGGATGAGGCGCTTAAAACCTTTGTGGAGGAGATGGCGGCACAGATTGCGCCGATGCTTAACCGGGTGGCCTTCCAGTTGGCCTATACCGGGGCAGCGTTTGGCGATGCGTATGTTCGCGTGTATGCCGACGATTCCGGCGTGGTGGATGTGTATTCCGATGAGATGGTGCGCCCGATGTTGGTGCAGCCGTTCGAGAAGGGATCAAAGACCGTGGGTTATGCGGTGTCGATTGGGGAGCGCAGTTTCGAGCGGCTGGACGCGGTGCAGATGGTGCGCTTGAAAATGCCGCGCACCCAATGGGTTCCCCAGCCCGGCGTTATTGAGAAGTCGATCAAAATCAAGCTGGCCGAAGATGACCTGAATAATGCGCCGCTGTTGCCGGGTATGGCCGGTGGCAGCCTGTTGTTCAATGCCGAGGAAGCCTATGACAATCTGGCGCAATCCTTGGCAGGCTTGGTCGGACAGCGTTGGCTGGATTCGATGGACGAGCAGATCATGACGCTGCAAATGGACAATATGACCCAAGAGCAGCAGCGGCGTTTTGCGGATTCGGTGCTTTCCATGTTGCGGCGTAGCAAGGATATTGCAGATGAGGCGGTGCGTGAAGGCCGCCCGGTGCTTGAGCGGATTCGCCACGTTATCCCCGTGTTCGGTGAAAAGCAGCTTGCGACGATGAATGCTCCAAGCGGTTCAGGGCGGGCGGCTTCGCTGGGCGTGGAGGATGTGATTTTCCATGCGCGCTTGCTGGCGGGTTCAATCGGTGTTGACCTTTCGATGATTGGCTTTGCCGATCAGCTTTCCGGCGGCTTGGGCGATGGTGGCTTTTTCCGCGTGTCGGCACAAGCGGCGGAGCGGGCGCGGGTGATTCGCGTGGCCTTGGGTGAGTGCTTTAATGCAATCCTAGATGTGCATTGTTTGAAGTCGATGGGCGCAACCTTTGCGGAACATGAACGGCCTTGGACGGTGAACTTTTACGGCGGCATTTCGGCACTGGAGGCGGAAAAGCAAAAGACGCGCATGGATGCGATGAACTCGGTGCAAATGATGGGGTCGGCCTTCCAGGTGTTCAAAGACCTGTGCGCAACGCCGGACATCATGCAGCGCATAATGAGCAAGGAAATGGGCATGGATGAGGAAGATGCCGCCTTGCTGGCGACGATGTTTGCGCCGGGTGCTGCGCCTGTTGAAGGCGGTGGCTTGGGGGATGCGCCTGAGCCTGAGCCTGACGATGAGGGGCTGGACGATGAGCCTGTTTGATTTAATCGCATCAGGCCTCGCTTCTGGCAACTCAAGAGGCAATGCGGCTCAAAGTGACGGCGGCGGAACGACGGATTGCACCTCCCAAGTCTGGGGCGGTATTTCGCTTTCCGAGGCCAAGGCGCTGCATCAAAAATCACTGGAAACACGCCTTGCGTTCAAGAATCTGTGGATGCTGGAAGTGGTATCCAGTCCGTTAGGCGGCGATTTCACCGAGACCTTTAACCTGTTTGCGCATAATGTGGAGTTCACACCAATTACCTTGGCAGGCGACAAGGTGAATATCGGTGCAGCGGTCATGGACACCATCACATCAGCGCAACCGATTGAGTTAAGCGTGACGACCCGTGATGACGAGCAAGGCACGCTGCGGCGCTGGTTTGATGCGCACGCGTCGGCGGTGGCTAATTCCGACGGCACGATAGGCTACCCGGCAGATTATGCCATCAGCATCAAGATTACCCATGCGTTTATTACCACGGATAGCAACAAGGGCGGCTTTGAAGACAAGGGGCGCTATCGTCCCGGAACGCTCAACGTGAGCCTATCCCGTGAAGAGCAAAATGCGGAGCTTTTGACCATGACGTTTATTCAGCTTGACACCTTTATGGCGTGGCAATAATGGCAAGTCGATTCGGTCTTGAGTGCGATCAGGAAGGCTTTCTGATTGGCACGCCCGTTGATTTGGGCGACGTGCAGGATGCGCTTGGTTCGATTGCTGACGATGTGGCGGCGATTCGCGCATCGCTGGCGCGGGATGTGTCCAGTGTCGAGCAACAGGCTGAACGTGCGCCGATCATCCATGTGGCAACGCCTGCGCTACCCCCTGCGCCGGAAGCCCATGTTGAGGTGGCTGTTGCGGTGGATGTGGCCTTGCCACGGACGCGGCGGGATGCGGCGGGTTTGGGGAGTTCGTCAACTGAAAATAGCCAGAACACCCAGA
>DYLI01000034.1:5032-13831 GCA_020722165.1 Halothiobacillus neapolitanus
CCACGGCAACACCACGGCAACGCGATGCACGCGGACGATTCACGGGCGCACAGGGCGCACCGGGCGAGGCTGCCGCGCAGCAGCAGCGTGAGGATCGGCGCTTTAAGGAGCTTGGCGACCGCATTACAGGCGCATTAGACGAACCACCTGAAATTGACCCCTTTATTGCGGCCTACAACGAAGTGGCGCGCCCCGTTGGGCGGGTGATGAAGTCCTTGGCGGGGGATGAGAAAAAGCAGGAAACCTGGCTTAAAAAGATTTGGCGGGCGCTGACCGACCCGAATGCGCAACGCAATCAGGGCGGGCAAGGGCAGCAGGGCGGCGGCTTGCTGGATGAGCTTATGGGGTTGCTTGGCCTTGGTGGTCGTGGGCGTGGTGGGCGTGGTGCGCCACGCATCCCCCCGGCAGCAGGCGCGGGCGGCGCTGGATTGCTGGCAAGCTTGGGCGGCTTTGCTAAAAAGCTCCCGCTGATTGGTGGCCTGATTACAAGCGGCCTGACTGCGCTCACGGTGCTTGATTCCGAAGCGGACGATTCCACCACGCGGCGCGAAAAGGATGAAACAGCGGGCAAGGCCATAGGCGGCTTGGGCGGCATGATTGCGGGCGGTTTTGCGGGCGCGCAAGGCGGTGCAATGTTGGGCGCGTTTGCAGGGCCAATCGGGGCAGCCATAGGCGGCGTGGTCGGCGGCGTGGCGGGTATGTTCTTTGGCGACCAGTCCGGGCAGATTATCGGTAAAACGATAGGCGGCTGGGTGAATGACCTGCGCACGGCGGATATTCCCGGCATGATTGCGGGCGCATGGACAAGCGTGACCGACACGATTAAGGGCACATGGGATGCGGCGCTGGAGAATATCAAGACCACGTTTAGCGGCATGGCTGAGGGTGTCATGGCGGTGTTCGATGGTGTTGCCAAGGCAATAGGCGGCGCATGGGATAACCTCAAAAACGGTGCAAAAGTCATTACCGAAGGTGCTGCGGCGATGGCGGATAAAGCCAAGGCGGCGCTCAAGGATGCGACCGGGGTTGATCTGGATGCGGTAGCGAAGAATGTCACGGACGCAGCCAAGGCCGGGGTTGAAGCAGTCAAAACGGGCATTGTGAATGTAGCGGACAAAGCCAACACCGCCGTGCGTGAGGCCACGGGGGTGGATGTTGCGGCCAAGGCGAAAGAGGCGTGGGAAACCTTGCAAGAAGGTGCGGACGCGCTCAAGGAAAAGGCCACGGGCATGGTGATGGGCGCAGTCGCTGGCGCTAAAACGGTGGTGAATAACACCATCGAAGGCGCAAAGGCGGTGGGTAGCGCGGCGGTTGATACAGCAAAAAAAGGGGCTAACTATCTTGCCAACGAAACCACGCCGGGCAAGATTGCCAAGAAGGCGGCGGAGGTGGCTGGTAATGCTGTAGAGGCCGGAAAACAGCAATACAAGGCGCTCACCGGTCAGGCCGATGATGAGATGATTGCCGCCTTTCATGCCAAAGGCTGGACAAAAGAACAGGCGGCGGGCATTGCAGCCAATCTTAAACAGGAATCCGGCAAGACTTACAACCATCAAGCGGTCGGCGATGGTGGCAAAGCGTATGGCTTGGCGCAGTGGCATCCTGATCGACAAGCCGACTTCAAGGCGTGGGCGGGCAAGGACATTCGCGAATCCAGTAAGCAAGAGCAAATCGACTTTATTGATTATGAGCTACGCCAAGGCAAGGAACAGGCCGCTGGGCAGAAGCTCATGCAGGCGCAAACAGCGGGCGAGGCGGGCGCGGTGGTGTCCAAATACTACGAGCGCCCGCTGCGCAAGGATGAAGAGGCCGCGAATCGTGGTGCGGAAGCTGAACGCATGGCGGCCAAAGCCAAGACTGCACCCGTGACCTCTCCGCAACCTGCCCAATCCGCACACACGGCACAGGCCGCGCCCGCACAGACCAATGCTCAGACAATGACCGCGCCTGTAGCCGTGCAAGCCCCCGCCGTGGCAAACCTTGCCCCGGCGGTCAGCGCGTCCATGCCCGCGTCGCTTGGCATGATTCAATCGCCCGCGCCGCCTCCCGTGGTCAGTGATGCCCCCGCCGTGGCTGAACCGCTGGGCTTTGGCTCCAATACAGCCGCAAGCGGACGCAGTGATGGCAATTCAGACGCGCCCCTTGTCGGACAAGACCTGCGCGACCGTCGCATTGCGCATGTGGTGACGGGCGGATTGAGTAATTTCGTTTAAGGAAAATGACCCCCGCCGCGCGCCTTGCCAGCTTGCACAATAGGCGGCATGAAGCAGATTACCGGGTTGGACATTCAAGACATGGTGCGGCACTGGCTGGCTGCGCCCGTGTACGGCTATTTGGGGTCGGACTATGGCAATGACCTCAAGGCCATTTTGCAGCGTCCGCAAGCTGACCATTTAGCCGATGAACAGCTCGCCAAGCTGCGCAATGACGTTGCCGCGCTGCAAGCCCTGCCCGCATCCGCCGTGAACATCTACGCCGTGAAAACGCCTCCGGACAAGATTGAGTTGGTCATCGAGGTTGCCGGGCGCGGCATTATTTATCAGGACACGCTGTAATGTTGACCAAAGAAGACTTTGCTTTAGCGATTAAGAACAATCTGGCGAATCACCCCCAGCTTGATGCGCTGTACCGGGTGAATGACCCGCGCATACTGCAATCGCTAGAGGCTATGGCGACCATGCTTTCGATGCTATCGCAGCATATCGAAGTTGCGGTGAGCGAGCCTTTTTTGAAAACCCGCGATGCCACGATTCTTGCCGATGCGTCCTTACGCGGGCTTGTGCCTAAAGCCGTACCTGCGCGTGCGCGGATTAGCGTCAAGAACAATGGCACGGCGGATTACACGCTTGATACCAGTCGCCCAGTGCTGGACTCAACCGGGCGCTTGTGGATTACCCAAACCACGGCGACGGTGCGACCGGGCGAGATTGGTACGGTCGAAGTCATTCAGCGCCGCAGCGTGAGTATCACGCATACGGTGGCGAGTGATGAGCCGTTTTACAGTATCGAGATTCCCAAGGCCGTTGACGATGCGTTTTTGTCCGCGCTTTCGGTGCGCGATAGCTTGGGTGAATGGACATGGCGTGAGCGCTATATCAACACATGGCCGGGCGAGCGGGTGTACCACGTCGAAGCGGATGATCGTAAGCGCGTATTTATCCGCTTCGGCATTGCCGATGTGGTGGGCGTGCAGCCGCGTGTTGGCGACACGTTCACACTGAACATCAGCTACAGCTTCGGCGATTTCCCCAACGGTGCAGCGCCGGGCGTGGATACACCGTTTGCCTTTGAATACATTGCCGCACCTGCTGAAAACGCGGTCGAGCTGAAAATGAGCGTCATGCTGGAGCCGGGCAGCAGCCCGTTCGATATGATTACATTGCGTGACCTTGCCCGCTACCCCTCGGTGTACGAACACAACGCGGTCTTTTTGGGCGAGTTTGATTTTCTGGTGCGCCGTCACTTTCCTGAATTGCGCTTTTTGAGCGTCTGGAACGAGCAGCGTGAAGAGGCGGTGCGCGGTGCGAGTGTGGATAACATCAATGTGCTGTTCGTGGCTTGCCTCTCTAGCGATAGCTCAGAGGCCGTGGTACTCCAACCCGACCCGGCGGTGACGGTGCATCCCACGGTGATTGCCCTGGCCAACTTGACCGGAACGCAGCAAAGTATCAAGGCCAAAATTTTAGAGGCCGATGATTCCTACCGCGTGCGCTTTATGACCCCGGTGCGCTCGAAAATCGCCTGCCAGATCAAGGCGCGGGTCTCCAGTGTGTACGTCGCAAGCTCCGTGCGTGACAAAGTAGTTAATCTGGTGCTGGCAGAATATGGGGAAGATGCGAGCGCATCAAAGCGTGGCGATAACCGCCCGCTGTACCGCCGCATTTACGCGCTGATTCGTGAGCGCATTCCTGAGCTGAATGATGCCAATGCCGACCTGCAAGTGACGATCGATGAGCCTATTACACCGCGCCCTGAGTTGTGGCGCTACATTGCCCCGGAAACGCTGACGGTGGATGTCGTGACCGAGAACACCGCGATTGATGCTTGGGGTATGCGCGGGTGAGCATGTTCGGCTTTCCGCATAGCCTCGTCCCGCGCCTCGAGCCGCTGCGTGAGAGCCTTGCCGTTGATGACATTGAGCAACAGCTTAACGATTTGTTCGTGGATATGTTTGAGCGCGTATCGGTGGAGGCGTTTGATGCCATCAACGCGGGTGCGCCGCATCTTGGCACGTTTGATTTAGTGCGCCGCGCCATGACGGCGGACGGACTGGCATTGCTGAAAAGCGACCGTGAGGAACAAGTCACGCGCTACCTGCATAAAGCATGGGTGGCCTCGGACAATCAAGGACGTGGCCTGCATTTTCTGCGCACCTATCTGCAAATGCTTTATCCAAACGAGTGGCAGTTGTTCCAGCTCGAACAGGATAAGTCCATTCCATACCCCTACGCCTTGCAGCACGATAGCGGCAACCGTGAAACGCACTTTTTAACCAGTCGATTAAGCGTGCTGATTGACGGCAATAGTGCAAACGCACCGCTGCTTGGACGGTTTGTGCCGATTCTCACCTCGGTGATTGCGGCGCGGCTGGTGATTGCTTTTGAAACCTACAAAATGCTGTATATCAACGGCATCTACGGTGCGCAGCTTGGGATGCTGGGCATTGCCAACCCAAGGCTTGAGCTTGGTAATGACAATATCCGTGCGGATGTTGTGCTGGATGCAGCATGGGGCGGTCATGCGCAAGGTGCGCTACTGCCTCAAGGTTTGACCGCATTAACCCAGCCCGGCGCGGCCTTCTTCATGACGAATTATTACGCGCCGATTGAATGCCCGGCGGTGTGTATCGTTTCACGTGATTATTGTTGTGACCCTGAACGCCTGATTGACCGCATGACAGAGGCGGTCGTGCGCGTGAAGCCCACGAGCGCCGCAAGCGTGCTGGGCGTGTTGTTCGACAAGCGTATCCCCGTTGCATCGGGCTGGCCTAATGACTGGCAAACCGACACACTACAAGGCTCAAGCGTGGCAACCTTTGGCCAGGTTTATGACCAACGTGTGCCGCTGCTCATCGGCTGGCCGTATGGCGTGGATACCTCTGTGCCTACCAATGCCAACCAAGAGGCCAGTGTCGGTGGCGCTATTGTCGCGCCGCAATAGGAAAACGGCACAAAATCGCAAGTTGGCGCGGTTGTTTAATACCCGCATGAACACACATAGCGAGCAAGCCGCATGATTTTAACCATTACCCAAGTCGGTCTTGCGCGGGAAACCGACGCGCTGACCACGGGCAACATGCCCCGGTTTGATAGAATTGTCATCGGTTCGGGCGTACCTCATGCCCAGCCTTTTTTAGCCACGGCAATGGTACAGCATGCCTTTGAAACGCAAGTTCTTGTCGTGGAGCGCCTATCCGCTGGCGCGGTGAAGTTTCACGCCTCCATTCCTTCTGATGTTGAGGTCAACATTCGTGAAATTGGCCTGTTTCTTGAAGACGGCACGCTCTACGCCTACGCGGATTACTCGCAAGGCACGGGGCAATCGTTTTTCAAAAGCGCCGGGTTCGCTTTCAGCTTCTTTGTGCTGTTGACCCGCGAACAGTTGCCAAACTTAGTCTTTACCTATGTCCCGGTGGATACCTCCGCTATTGCACTGACCATCAGCCAAAACGCATCGGCGGCGATTGATCTACAGATTCAAGGCTACCTGCTGAACATCATGTCGCTGGTGTCTACGCAGTCCGCTGACATCATCCAGCTTAAGAAACTCCTTAAACCCTGCCCACGTTAACAGTTAAAAAGGTTAAATCACCATGACCATCACCCTTGACCAACTCGCCGAACGCATGGATCGCGATTATCGCGCTGCCTCGGAAACCATGTCGATTCTGCCTACCTTCATTGACCCGAATGGCCCGGCAAATGTGACCGTGCAACTTGCATCCGGCGCGTGCACTTTCCCGACACTAAAAACCCTGACGGCTGCGATTGACGCTGCGATCATGCAAGACACGATCAACTCGGTGCTTGGTCGCGTTGATCAGCTTGACACTCTGAATCAGGGCGTAATTTCTGCGCTCAATCAGCTTGGTGCGAAAGATGGACCGACATGGAGCAGCTATGACCTGACCAGTGCCGAAACGGCGGCAGACTCCAGTGATCCACTGTACCGCGCCAACGTGGAAAGAGGCGTGCGCTATCCGTTCGATGCGTACATCGTGCAACCGATGGAGCGCCGCAACCCCGGCGACTGGATGAAGATCGGCAATGTGTTGCTCCCGCCGCATACCGATAGCATTTTCGCAGGCTATACCGGGACAGCAGGCTCTGCGGCCTCGGCGATGGTGAATGTCAGTCAGTATCCAGCATTCAGTAAGACCATTACCACTTATAGCTATACCACGTACTATACATGGTACGGCTATTATTACTCATGGTGGAATCGTCGCTATGGCTGGTACTACAGACCCTATTATTACCGCTACTATTATGATGCCTATTATTATGGCGGGTATTACGCATCTAATACGGTTGCGACAGCGACAACAAGTGTCGTAACAAGCCCACTATCTGGTTCTCAGGTGTCACAGACATTCCAAGTTCCAACAGCAAAAGTTCTCAAGGGATTGCGCTTGTGGACTGGGACAGCGGGCAGCACGCTCACGCAATACCCCAAACTGATTATTACCGAAGCGACGCTAGGTATGCCTGACACCAGCAAAGTAATTGGTGAGGCTACTGTAGTAAGCGACGCGGCCTATTCCAACGGTCAAGGCACTATGGCGGGGTCACTTGCTGACGGGGTATATGTGAGCTTCAACCTCACTGCGCCGATTTATCTACAGGCGAACAAAGCCTATGCGATTGTGATTACCATCCCCAACGGGCAAAACTTCAATGTCTGGACGACGGCGAACGGCTTCAACAAGGGCGGATTGTTCTACACCCAAGACGGCGCAATGTGGACGCAAGACCTTGCCAAGGACGTGCTGTTTAGTCTGGTCACGGCTTCGTTCACCGCAGGCGAACATATCGTTGAGCTTAACCCGCTCTCCGTATCCGGCGGTATTGCTTCCATCAAAAGCGAGCTTTCAGCATTAGTGCCCGAGAACACCACGATCGCGATTGAGGTGGACATCAACACCGTGTGGCGCGCAATTGAAGTGATTGACACCATTGACCAGCTGCCACCCTTTACCCCGGTGCGTATGAAGGTTACGGCAACCAGCGAAGCCGCGCCGATGATTGATACGGTCAATAGCCGCTTGACGGCTTTCCGCCCAGCCAATCAACTGCGTTTTACCGGAAAGCTGCGTGATGTAACACAACCCGGCGCGTTAAAGGTGTCTGTGTCTGCGATTGGTTACGATCCAGCGTTTCACACCATAACATTTGCCGCCAAAGTCGGGACATCCACCATTAAACCAACCGTGGTGCGCCCGGTGTACGGCAACAACACCTCTGCACAGTTCGAGGTCACGTTCGCTCTGCCGATTGATGCTACGCAGTATCAAATCAACATTACGGGCAATACCACACTGGCCACCCGTGTGTTTGACATTACCAGCATCGTTGAACTTTAAGGAATCCAATCATGAGCCAAGTTGAAATTCAAACCCCCGTCATGATCAACGGGAAAATCTACACCAAGGACAGCGGCATCCTCTTGTCGCAAGAAGCCCGCGAACAAGGCGAAAAGGACTATGCCCGTGCCGTCGCACGTGAGGGCATTCGCCGTGAATCAGGCGATGCGGAAACCCGCGAAGGGGTCATGTCTGACCTGCTGGCGGTATTTATCACCCGCTTTTGCGACCTGGCTGAAAAGCTGGCACAAGCCAAAACCTTGGAACAGGTGCGCGAAGCAGCAAGCGAACAGCTTGAGTTTGCGCGTGCTATCAAAGCGGTTGATATGCCCTACAAGGTCAAAGGCTTGAACGATAGCGCCGTGATTGCCGACTACGCCAAGGTGTCAAGCGCAGTCAATGCCGTCATCCAAAAGGCCAAGGCGTAACCCGCCATGCTACTGACCGTCACTGATGCGGGGAGCATTGTTGAAACCAATGCGCTCAACAATGGAGCCTTCCCTGCCGTGGATAAAATCCTTGTCGGGGATGGTGTCCCGCACACCAATCCAGCGGCGGCAATAAACCTTGTGCATCAAGTTCTGGCGCTGAACGTCACGATAGTCGAACGGGTCAACCCGCAGACCGTGCGCTTTCACGCCGAGATTCCGCAAGACATCGAGATTAACATTCGTGAGCTGGGTATCCGGCTTGCGGATGGCACGCTCTATGCCTATGCGCCTTTTACATCCAGCCTTGCGAGCTATTTTAACAAGCCGCAGGGCTTTGCCTTTGCATTCTCGGTCATGGTGGCGCGCAGTGCGCTGCCCGTCATCAACGTCAACTACGCACCTCTGGATACCGGGGTCATTGCCGCCGATATTGCGGCGCAAACCATGTCCCAGATTGGGGACTACAACGGGCGCATTGTGGCGGTTGAAGCTACCGCAGCTTCGGTGTCCAGCGCTCAATCTGCCCTAGGGCTATCGGTAGGTTTAATACACGCCGACGTGTCACAGACATTGCGGCCATTAAAAAATTTAAGCGCCGTCGCCACCACCTACGACAGCCAAGGCCGTGTGGACACCGTGACCGAAACCCTGCCCACGGGCAACCGCGTCACCACGGCAAGCTACGACGCAAGCGGTCGCGTCGCCACACTCGTTATCGTCTTCGATGGCGTAACGCGCACCGAAACCTACACCTACAACGCCAGTGGCAAGCTCACAGGCATGACT
>DYLI01000190.1 GCA_020722165.1 Halothiobacillus neapolitanus
GGGCTGAGCCGTTTGCCCGCGCTGCTGACAACAAACGAACCTCAATGGGTGCTGATTGAGTTGGGTGCAAATGATGGCTTGCGTGGTCTGCCACTGAAAATCATCCGTCAAAACCTGCAACGTCTGATTGAACTTAGCCAGCAAAGCGGCGCAAAGGTGGTGCTGATCGGCATGATGCTGCCGCCCAATTACGGCTTCACCTACACCACGCCATTTACTGCCATGTATCAGCAGCTTGCCGAGGAATATCGCCTACCACTGGTGCCGTTTTTGCTGGAAGACGTAGCAACCAATCCCATGCTGATGCAATACGACGGCCTGCATCCCACCGCACCCGCCCAATCCAAGGTATTGGACAATGTCTGGCGCGTAACCGAGCCTTTATGGAACGAACGCGCCGCATTAAAATGAATTTAACTCATCAAACCATGTAAAACATTCGTTTGAAACATACAAAGCGCCCACGCATGATGCTGCTCAGACATTCATACCGAGCACAGCATCATGACGACAGCACATATCGCCCTCCACACCCTAGGCTTTCCGCGCATTGGTCTGCAACGCGAACTGAAGTTTGCCCTTGAAACCTACTGGCGCGGCGAACGCACTGCACAAGAACTTGAATCAACCGCCCGCGAGCTGCGCGCCCGCCACTGGCAACACCAGCGTGATGCCGGACTGGATGTTGTTAGCGTGGGCGACTTCGCCCTTTACGACCATGTGCTCAACCACATCCAACTGCTCGGCTGCGAAGCGGCGCGCTTCCAGTTCAGCGGCGAGGATGAACTGACACGCTATTTCATTCAGGCGCGCGGCCGGCGCAATCAGGAACCTGCCTGCTGCGGCACAGCGCCTAGCACCAATGACATAAGTGTGTATGCGGCTGAAATGACCAAATGGTTTGACACCAACTACCACTATCTCGTGCCGGAATTCACTGCCGAGACCACATTCAAACTCAACTCCGAGCGTCTGTTCAAAGAAATTGACGAAGCGAAGGCTCTCGGTCATACCCCCAAGGCGGTGCTGATTGGTCCGCTCACCTTCCTCTGGCTGGGCAAGGAAAAGAGCGAAAACCTCGACAAACTCGACCTTTTGGAACGCCTGTTGCCGGTGTACGGCGAAATTCTCGCCCGCCTGAAAACGCAGGGCGTCGAATGGGTGCAGATCGACGAACCGATTCTTGGCCTCGACCTGCCCGCCGCTTGGCAAAGCGCGTTTGAATTGGCTTACAACCGCCTCGCGCACAACCGCCCCAAGCTTTTGCTTGCCACCTATTTCAGCGAACTGGCCGACAACTTGCGCCTGGCCTGCCAGCTTCCGGTCGATGGCCTGCACATCGACGCGGTTCGCGCGCCGGAAGAACTAAACCGCGTACAGGATTGGCTGCCTGCGCACAAAATCCTGTCGGTCGGCATCATCGACGGGCGCAATATCTGGCGCACCGACTTGGACGCGGTACTCGCCACGCTTAAACCGCTAGCCGCACAGCGCGGCGCAAACCTGTGGCTGGCACCAAGCTGCTCACTGCTGCATGTACCGATTGATTTGGAGACAGAAACCCGGTTGGATGCTGAAATCAAATCCTGGCTGGCCTTTGCACGGCAAAAGCTGATTGAACTCAATGTGTTGCGCCATGCCTTGCACGACGAAGCCAGCGTAAGCGGCCAACTCGCCGCATCCCGCGCCGCCATTGCCTCACGCCGCGCCAGCCCGCGCGTACACAACGCCGAAGTCGCCGCACGCCTAAGCGCCCTGCCCGCCAATGCCGATCAGCGTCCTGCACCTTTTGCCGAGCGCCAGCAAATTCAACGTGCCGCTTTGCAACTACCTGCCTTCCCCACTACCACCATTGGCTCCTTCCCGCAGACTGGCGAACTGCGCGCCGCCCGCGCTTCCTTCCGTCGTGGCGACATCACGCAGGATGCGTATGAAGGCATCATCCGCGCTGAAATCGCCCACGTAGTCAAAAAACAGGAAGACATCGGCCTCGACGTACTGGTTCACGGCGAACCCGAGCGCAACGACATGGTGGAATA
>DYLI01000191.1 GCA_020722165.1 Halothiobacillus neapolitanus
GACCGCCGCCTACTCCTCATGCTCCCGCTGGGCTTCGCCTCCGGCCTGCCTTTGCCCTTGTCGTCCAGCACGATTCAGGCGTGGCTCACGGTGGAAAATATCTCCATTTTGACCATCGGCTGGTTTGCGCTGACGGGTTTGCCGTACACGCTTAAATTCCTGTGGGCGCCGCTGGTGGATCGTTTTGTGCCGATTCCGGTCGGTCGGCGGCGGGCGTGGTTGTTGCTGACGCAGACGCTGCTGGCGCTGGTGTTGGCGGGGCTGGCGCAGCTTGATCCACATAGCAATCTACTGATGATTGCCGGGTTTGCGTTGATGATCGCCTTTTTGTCGGCCACGCAGGACATTGCCTTTGATGCGCTGCGTACCGATATTCTTAAAGCCGAGGAGCGCGGGCTGGGCGCGGCGCTGTCGGTCACGGGCTACCGCTTGGCGATGCTGGTCGGTGGCGCGGGGGCGCTGATTTTGGGCGATCACTGGGGTTGGTCGAATACCTTTTTGCTCATGGCGGGGCTGATGGCGACGAGTTTGATCGTCACCCTCGCTACGCCGGAGCAGCCGACCGACTACGCGCCACGCACTCTGCGCGAGGCGGTGTTCGGCCCCTTGCGCGCCTTTTTCAGCCGCCCGGAGGCTTGGGGGCTGATTGTGCTGGTGGTGCTCTACAAGCTGGGCGATGCCTTTGCCGGTTCGCTCACGACGGCGTTTCTGATTCGCGGCGCGGGCTTTACGCCAACCGATGTGGGGGTGGTCAACAAGGGTTTTGGTCTGGTGGCGACCCTGATTGGCGCGCTGGCGGGCGGGTTGTGGTTGATGCGCCTTGGGCTATATCGCTCGCTGATGCTGTTTGGTATCTTGCAAGCGGTAACCAATCTGGGCTTTTTCGTGCTCTCCATGGTGGGGCACAACTATCTGTTGATGGTGGCGGCGGTGGGGCTGGAAAATCTGGCGGGCGGCATGGGCACGGCGGCCTTTGTGGCGCTAATTATGGGCTTGTGCGACATCCGCTATTCCGCCACGCAGTTTGCCTTGCTCTCGGCGCTGGCCTCGCTGGGGCGGGTCTTTTTGGGGCCGGTGGCGGGGGGCGTGGTAGCCTGGCTGGATTGGCCGTTATTTTTTATGTTGACAGTGCTTGCGGCGTTGCCCGGTTTGTGGGTACTTTATAAAATGCGGCCTGCGGTGGATCGGGCGCATAAGAGTAATCAAACGTTTTCTGGAGGTGAGTCATGAAGCTTTTGCGCATGGGTTGGGTGCTAGTGTCTTTATTCGCCAGCGGTTTCGTCTTGGCTGACCCGCCCCAGGACAAAGGCGGCGGCAAAGACAAACATCAGGATAAACCATACGAAAAAGGTCGCGATCAAGGCTATGACCGCGATCACGATCAAGGTTACAGCGGCGGTAACGACGTGGTGTTGAGTTTTTCCTTTGGAGGAAACGAACGGATTTATGTGCAGGATTATTACCGCCACAACCTGCCGCCGGGGCTGGCCAAGCAGGGCAAGGTTCCACCCGGCCACGCCAAGCGCATGGCGCGCGGTATGGGGTGGCCGCCCGGCGTGGCCTATGAGCCGCTCCCCCTGTCGCTGCAACGTCGGCTGAACCCTCTACCCAGGGGGTACGCGCGCTTCATCGTGGGCGAGGATGTAGTCATTGTGGACATGGATTCTCGTTTGATTGTGGATGTGGTTAACCTGCTATTTTAAGCGAGCCTGTTTGCGTTCGCGCTTCATGACTCAAAGGCTTGAGTCGCCCGGATGAAGCGAAGCGCAATCTGCGGATGGTTGCGCCGAGCGTGAGTCTTGCCCCGGATTAACACCCGAGCTACAAGCAAAAACATCCATGGCCGAGGGGAATTCAAGCGTGCATATGGATATGAATGGTTTGAGTTTGCTTGCGGCCTGTTAAACTGCGCGCGCCATGCCAAGATGCTGGTCTTTTTGTTTTCAGGACTTACGCAAAATCGCCCCAGCTGCGTTCAAGCGCCTCGCCGTACTAAGTGTACTGTCTTCGGCACTTTGCCTTGCTG
>DYLI01000035.1 GCA_020722165.1 Halothiobacillus neapolitanus
AAGCCGTGCTGGGTGGTGAAATACCTAAAATTGCCTTGTTGCTTGCCATGTTGTTTATGCTGGCCGGTTTGGTTTTCAAATTAGGCGCTGCGCCGTTCCATATGTGGTTGCCTGATGTTTATGACGGCGCGCCCACGGCTGTGACCTTGTATATCAGCGCGGCACCCAAAATTGCTGCCTTGGCGATTTTAATGCGCCTGTTTGGTGACGGTTTGATTGGAATTTTGCCTGATTGGCAGATATTGATGATCGTGTTTGCGGTGGCTTCACTCTTTATTGGTAATGTGGTTGCCATTGCACAAACCAGTTTTAAACGCATGTTGGCGTACTCCACAGTGTCGCATGTTGGTTTTATTTTATTGGGCGTTCTTGCCGGAACTGCCGATGGTTTTTCAGCGGCACTGTTTTATGTTCTTGCGTATGGCTTAATGAGTCTTGGTGGATTTGGTATTATTACTTATCTCGCTTCGCGGGGTATTGAGGCCGATCAGTTGGATGATTTGAAAGGATTAAATGATCGCAGTCCATGGATAGCTTTTATTTTGCTGGTTTTGATGTTTTCGATGGCAGGTATTCCGTTTACTTTGGGATTTTGGGCCAAGCTCGGTGTATTACAAGCTGTGGTTCAGGTTGACCTGGTTTGGTTGGCGGTCTATGCCGTTATCATGTCAGTGATTGGGGCATTCTATTATTTACGTGTGCTTAAAATGGCTTATTTTGATAAGCCGCTGGTTACAGGCATGCCTGTGCGTAGTTTGGATATGCGCTGGGTTTTGAATGGAACCGGTGTTGCGGTTTTGGTTCTTGGGCTATTTCCGGCTGGTTTGCTTGCGCTGTGCGCTCAGGTTTTTTAAAAGTATTGTCGATTAACTAGCTTACCTATCGAGTTCAATCTATGACTACGTCTGTTTCCGTGTATAGCTTGATCGTATTGAGTTTTCTTCTTGCTAATTTGCCTTGGATAAATCAACGATTGTTTGCTTTTATTCCCATGACTTTCCACAACAAACCTTTCTGGGTTCGTCTACTTGAGTGGTGTGTTGGGTTCGGTCTGGCTGCTCTTTTGGCGTGGCGTTTTGAACTGGGTTGTTCAAGCATCCCAGCTTTATTTGGTTTTGCTGCTTGTGCCGGTGAGATTTATGCCAAAACATGGGAGTTTTATTCGGTTGCAGTCGTTTTGTTTGCGGTGTTCGCGCTGCCGGGCTTTATTTACTTTGTAGAAAACGGGCGTCGTCAAAAACGCGCTTGAGACGCTTCTGATTTAGTTTTCCTGTGCGTTAATTAAATTGCGTGCAGATGGACTCATTTCGCCATCTGTGACTACTCAATCAAACTACACGTAATCCATTGCGCAGCAGTTTGTCGGTTGCATTGATAAAACTTTTACGCTTAAAAAGTAAATTCATTTTACGACCGTCGCATTGATGCCAGAGTACGGCCGAGCGGATTCCCGCCAGCAGTGCGCTGCGAATGCGTTGGGCGACAATGGGGTCATTAAGCTTTGTGGGCTCGCCTTTGACCATGATTTTTGGACTCAGCGTGCTAATCGTTTGCTGGTAAAGCTTGGCCAGCGCTTCGATACGGCTTGGGCTTAACCAAGAATTATTTGCTTCGTTTTCCTTGATGGATTCAATCGTGTTGCCTAATGTTTGTAGCATGTTCTTGTCTTGCATCAAGTGTTGCGCAAGCTGGAGCAGGGTGAGTGCATAACGCATGATTTCAGCATCTTGTTGCCCGGCTTGTCCGGCAAGTTGTTTGCGCAGATGGCGTAAACCATCACCCAGACGCAGTACACCGTCATACACACTGGGTACATCGGGTGCATCCATGCGGAAGACGCTGGCGATACTTGCCTCAAATGAGTGTTCCGGAGCCTGTCCTTGGTAGGCGATTTCACGCACGATGAGACAAGCCTGCACGACACCTGCTAACGCGAGCGTTTGGTCTTCAATTGTCTTCGCCATCAGGCATCCTTCTCCGTTGATATTGCTTGTTGTATGACTGCACCACCTAGGCATTCGTCTGCCGTATAAAAAACGACAGATTGTCCGGGGGTGATTGCCCGTTGGGGTTGATCGAAGATGACTTTGATCGTGTCATCGGCATATTTTTCAATGGTGCAGCTTTGGTCGGGCTGGCGGTAGCGTGTTTTGGCCTTGCAACGCAGTGGCAGTGAAGGGGCTGCTGAGCTGATCCAATGCACTTGCGTGGCCATAAGCGCCGAACGATAGAGCGAAGGATGATCGGTGCCTTGGGTGACTATCAGACGGTTGTTTGCCAGGTCTTTGTCCACTACAAACCAAGGTTCTTCACCAAAATCACGCAGGCCACCAATGCCTAAACCCTGACGTTGACCGAGCGTGTAGTACATCAAGCCGTGGTGTTGGGCGATGACGTGCCCATCCAGGGTGATGATATCGCCGGGTTGAGCGGGCAGGTAGCGTTGCAGAAACTCAGTGAAGCGCCGCTCGCCGATAAAGCAAATGCCGGTACTGTCTTTTTTCTTGGCAGTGGCAAAACCCGCATGCTCGGCGATGCGGCGTACTTCGGGTTTGGGTAAATCACCAATTGGAAAAAGTACCCGGCTGAGTTGCTCTTGGCTGAGTGCGTGCAAAAAATAGCTTTGATCTTTGTTGTCGTCCAATCCTTTGAGCAGATGTGTGCCGTGTTCATCATGACTAAGGCGGGCGTAGTGTCCGGTGGCAATGGCCTGCGCACCAAGTTCGTTCAGCGCATGGTCAAGAAAAGCGCGGAATTTGATTTCACGATTACACAAAATGTCGGGGTTGGGCGTGCGTCCAGCGCGGTATTCTTCAAGAAAATAGGCGAAGACGCGATCCCAGTATTCGCGGGAGAAATTCACGAAGTGGAACGGGATATTCAAACGGTCGCACACCGCCATCGCATCGATCATGTCCGCTCTGGAGGTGCAGTGCTCGTCGTCATCGTCGCCTTCCCAGTTTTTCATGAACAAGCCTTCAACAGCGTAGCCTTGTTGCAACAAAAGCAGGGCGGCGACGGACGAATCGACACCGCCAGACATGCCGACGATGACTTTGCTGCCTGCTTTCAATTCGGATTGAACTTGGTTTGCCGTGCTCATGAAAAATGCCGAATCATGTCCAGAGGGTAGTGCCGCCCGGCGAGGTGATCGTCGATACACGCCATGACCAGTGGGCTGCGGTGACGGTCGGCACAGGCGCGAGCTTCGTCGGCAGTCAGCCAGATCGGGCCGATAATGCCCTTGTCCAACACGGCATTGTCGATGATGTGTTCAATTTCACCACCAAAGGCCGCGCGCAAATAAGTCGCACCATTCGCCGGAGCACGCCATTGATAAATACCAATGAGGTGCGTCGGGCGAAAGACCAATCCGGCTTCTTCAATGGTTTCGCGCACGCAGGCATCCACGAGGCTTTCACCTTGCTCAAGGTGCCCTGCGGGTTGGTTGATAAGTATTTGGCCGTTGATGCGTTCTTCGATAAGCAAATAACGCCCATTCTGGTGCAGAACGGCGGCGACGGTGGCGTGTGGTTTCCAAATCATGGGCGCTAATTTAACAAAATTGCCGCCTGAATGCTGTAATCCATTGCATGACTTGAGCCAGTTGCGGCCGATGTTGGAACAATTTTTGCCTTACTTGTTATGTGCTGCTATGTTGCGGCCACTTGATTGCATCCGATACTAACCCCAAGGACCATGCCATGAGCGAAAGCAAAATCACCATCCCCGCCAGCGGTGCAAAAATCACTACCCATGCTGATTTTTCCCTCAACGTGCCGCACAACCCGATCATCCCTTTTATCGAGGGTGACGGTATTGGTGTAGACATTACGCCAGTGATGTTGAAAGTTGTCGATGCAGCGGTGGCCAAGGCTTATGGCAATGCGCGCAAAATTGCCTGGATGGAGATTTTCGCCGCCGAAAAGGCCAATGCGATTTACGGCGCGAATACCTGGTTGCCGCAAGAGACGTTTGCCGCCATCAAGGATTACGTGGTGTCGATCAAAGGCCCGTTGACCACCCCGGTGGGAGGCGGCATTCGTTCGTTGAATGTCACCTTGCGTCAGGATTTGGATTTATATGTTTGCCTGCGCCCGGTGCGCTATTTCAAAGGCACACCCAGCCCGCTCAAGCACCCGGAAAAAACCGAAATGGTCATTTTCCGCGAAAACTCGGAAGATATTTACGCCGGTATCGAATGGGCGGAGGGCACGCCCGAAGTCAAAAAAGTCATCGACTTCCTGCAAAACGAAATGGGCGTGAAAAAAATCCGTTTCCCCGAAAGCTCGGGCATCGGTATCAAGCCCGTCTCGCGGGAAGGCACCGAACGCCTGGTGCGCAAGGCGATGGAATATGTGATCGACAACGACCGCAGCTCGCTGACCCTGGTACACAAGGGCAATATCATGAAATTCACCGAAGGCGGCTTCAAGCAATGGGGCTATGACTTGGTGAAAAAGGAATTTGGCGCCGAGGAGATTGGCGGCGGCTGGTGCAAGTGCACCAATCCAAAAACCGGCAAGGAAATCATTATCAAAGATGGCATTGCCGATGCGTTTTTGCAGCAGATTTTGCTTAAACCCGAAGATTACGACGTGATTGCCACCCTGAATCTGAATGGCGATTACATTTCCGACGCACTGGCTGCACAAGTCGGCGGCATCGGCATTGCGCCGGGCGCGAATATGTCGGATACCATTGCCATGTTTGAAGCTACCCACGGCACTGGCCCGGATATTGCGGGAAAAAATATTGCCAACCCGGCCTCACTGATTCTTTCGGCGGAAATGATGTTGCGCCACATGGGCTGGGTTGAGGCGGCTGATCTGGTGATTAAAGGTGTCGAAGGCGCGATTGCCAGCAAGCGTGTCACTGGCGATTTTTCCCGCTTGATGGATGATGCCACGCGGGTCAGTTGCTCGGAATTTGGCGATGAGATGATTGCGCAGATGTAAGTGTTTGTTGCCCGACATGAAAAAGCCTGCAATCAAGCAGGCTTTTTTATTGGGCGTGAATTATTGCGCGGGCTTGAGAGCGCCCCATATTTTTGTCGCGAGCATCACCACGCCCAAAACCACAGTCCCCGCGATCACACCAAACACGCCTTCAAGTAGAAGCGGCGTAAGCAGCGCAAAACCACCAACCACCGCATGAACGGCCTCTTCAGCGTGATGCAAGAAATCATGCGCTCCGGGCAGGCCGTGTAGCAAGATACTGCCGCCGACAAGGAACATGGCGGCGGTGCCGACGATGGAGAGGGTTTTCATCAGCCAAGGCGCAAAGGCAAGAATGCCGCGTCCGAGCGCCTGTTTGATGCCCGTTTTGCTTTGCTGCATAAGATGCAGCCCTAAATCGTCTAATTTGACGATGCCCGCGACCAAGCCATACACACCCACCGTCATGACCAAAGCAATCGCCGACACCACAGCGGCTTGGGTCATTAAGGACGCGGTAGCCACCGTGCCGAGCGCAATGACGATAATTTCAGCCGAAAGAATAAAGTCGGTACGAATTGCGCCTTTGATTTTGCTTTGCTCAAACGCCAGCATGGCTTCTTCGGATTGGCTGGCCGCCTCAATCAGCTTGGTGTGCTCACTCGAATCATCCCCGTGCGGCAGGAATTTATGCGCGAGCTTTTCCACGCCCTCAAAGCACAGGTACGCCCCGCCGAGCATAAGTAGGGGGGTAATTAGCACAGGCGCAACCGCGCTAATTGCCAAGGCCGCAGGCACCAGAATCGCTTTGTTGATAAAAGAACCCTTGGCCACCGCCCACACCACGGGCAATTCCCGGCTGGCACGCACACCAGAAACCTGTTGTGCATTCAACGCCAAATCGTCGCCGAGCACGCCCGCCGTCTTCTTGGCGGCAACCTTGGTCATTAAGGCTACGTCATCCAGAACCGTAGCAATATCGTCGAGTAGGGCTAATAAATTGGCGGCAGCCATGGGGTGTTCCTTAAATAATTTCATCACCGCGTTGTGCGGGCATGTCGGGAACTAGGCTCATATATTTTTCAAAATCAATACGTTGGCCTTTGGAGGCCTCGACTTTGAGGAAGTCGAGCGTCAATACGGAAGCCATTTTTTCGGCAGCGGCGCTGGCGATAAATTGGTTCACGGAAATATCGTCCCGTGCCGCAAGTTCTTTGATTTTTTGATGTACTGAATTGGGCAGACGAACAGTGAGTGCGGTCATGCTTGCGTCCTCAAAATGTTTAAGAAGGAGGCCGGGGTTATCGCCTTGATGTTAAGATTTTCAGCGCGCCGAAAATCTTTGACATTATGCGTCACGATGAAACGACTGCCTGATGCAACCGCGCATTCCAAAACCATGTCATCGTCTGGGTCGCGCAGATAGGGACGCCATAAAAAATACACGTCCTGCAAGTGTGCCAGTGAAGCGAGATAGCGCAAAAAACCCAAAGTGATTTCAACGCTGGCACCCGCTGGCATATGCTCCTCTCGCGTCAACACGGCCTGCCATTCTGTGTACAAGGGTATGCTAAGGGCAAACTCAAAGTTTCGACTTGGGAGCATGGAAAGCAGTTGATAGCTTGCGCCATGCCTTGAATGCGCTGCGGCCACGAGCAACGAAGTGTCAAAAACAACACGCAATGTCATTGCCCCTATTTTTTAGTTACACCAGTATAACCATTATTTGTGTTTTTAAGACCGTTGGTTTCAAAGCACCTGCAAATTCGCATACGCCAGCACCAGCCATTTGCTGCCCTGACGGCCAAAATTGACATGCACCCGTGCCTGCGCGCCGTTGCCTTCATGGCCGATAATCACGCCTTCGCCGAACATGGCGTGCTGTACGCTTTGACCCAGGCGCAGACCGCTCTCTTGGGCGGCATGAGCCTGCACATGCGAGGAAGACATCCCCATCGGGCGCGTGACTTGCGGGCGCGGGCGCACGTCTTTTAGCAGCTCTTTGGGAATTTCGCCGAGGAAACGCGAGGGTTGCGGATACAAATCTTTGCCATGCAAACGGCGGCGCTCGGCGCAGGTGACGACAAGTTGCTCACGCGCACGGGTAATGCCCACATAGGCCAAACGCCGTTCCTCTTCCAGCTTGCTCTCGTCTTCGCGCGACATCTGGTGCGGAAACAAGCCTTCTTCCAGCCCGACCATAAACACCAGCGGAAACTCCAGCCCCTTGGCCGCGTGCAGAGTCATCATTTGCGCGCAGTCTTCATGCGCGCCGCTTTGACGCTCGCCCGCTTCCAATGCGGCGTGACCCAAAAATGCGTCAATCGGACTCAAACCTAGCGCCATATCGTCTTCGCGCAGCATAAAGCCGCGCGCCGCGCTGATAAGTTCCTCGATGTTTTCAGCGCGCATTTCGCCCCGGTCAGCATCTTTTTTGTGAAACTCAAGCAGGCCGCTGGCCTCGGCGATATGCGCCACTTGTGTTTCCAGGGTTTGCTCGTCAATCGCCAGAGCCATGGCATCAATCGCCAGTACAAACGCGCGAATCGCACCGGCAGCGCGTCCCGATAGCCTGTTCGTGGCCAATAACGACATGGCGGCCTGCCACAGCGACACACCTTCTGCGCGGGCGGTATCGCGCACCTGCTCCAGCGTTTTGTCGCCGATGCCACGCGGCGGCACATTCACCACGCGCTCAAATGCCGCGTCGTTGTCACGGTAACGCGCAAGATTCAGATAGGCCAGCATGTCCTTGATTTCGGCGCGCTCGAAAAAGCGCAGGCCGCCGTAAATGCGATACGGCAAGTCGTGCTGAATCAGCGCTTCTTCCAACACCCGCGACTGGGCGTTGGAGCGATACAAAATCGCCGTATCAATCAACGGATTGCCTGCCTCACGCCAAGCATTCAGCCGCTCGGCCACAAAACGCGCCTCATCCTGCTCGTTGTAGGCGGAATAAACTTGAATGGGCTCGCCTTCCGCGCCGTCCGTCCACAGGTTTTTGCCCAAGCGGTCTGCATTGTGCGCAATCACCGCATTGGCGGCGTGCAAAATGGTGCTGGTCGAGCGGTAATTTTGCTCCAACCGCACCACATGGCAGGCGGGGAAATCGCGTTCAAAATGGCGAATATGTTCGACCTTGGCTCCGCGCCAGCCGTAAATCGACTGGTCATCATCGCCCACGGCAAACAACGAACCGTGGCTACCCGCCAGCAGGCGCAGCCAGCCGTATTGCAGCGCGTTGGTATCCTGAAATTCATCCACCAAAAGATGCGTGAAACGCTGGCGATAATGCTCAAGCAGGGCGGGGGTATCGCGCACCACTTCAAGCGCACGCAACAGCAGCTCGGCAAAATCAACCAGCCCGATTTGGCGGCAAAGTTTTTCATACGCCTCATACAGTTCGAGTAACTGCTTCCCCGCAGGGTCAAAGCCCGGCTGCACATGGCTTGGGCGCAAGCCTTCTTCCTTTTTGGCGTTGATATAACCCGCCACCATGCGCGGCGGCCAGCGGGTTTCCTCCAGACCACGTTCACGCAGCAGGCGTTTGACCAAGCGGATTTGGTCATCGGAATCCAGAATTTGGAACGCTTGCGGCAGCCCGGCTTCGTGCCAATGGGTGCGCAACAGGCGGTGCGCAATGCCGTGAAACGTACCCAACCACATGCCGCTAAAGCCGTGGCCAAGCAAATGTTCTACCCGCCCGCGCATTTCGGCGGCGGCCTTGTTGGTAAAGGTGACGGCGAGCACGGCATACGGGGAGACGTTCATGGCTTGCACCAGCCAGGCGATGCGGTGGGTGAGTACGCGGGTCTTGCCCGAACCCGCACCGGCAAGCACAAGCGTGGAGGCGGCGGGGCTGGTGACAGCTTCGCGTTGCGCGTCGTTCAACGGATCGAGGATGGTTTGGATGTTCATGGCGCGCATTCTAGCAGCCCGCCAACAGGTATGAGCGGCATGGCCTTTTCCATTACACTGCCCAAATGGTTTTTATGAGCGGCAAACGGTGGATTGAGCAGGTAGCCCGGATGTAGCGAAGCGTAATCCGGGGATGTATGTGCCATGCCGAAGCCTGCCCCGGATTAGCATCCGGGCTACAAGAATGGTTTTTATGAGCGGCAAACGGAGGAAGTGAGATGAACGCAGCAATTCAACCCGTTGATTGGGAGCGGTTGAGTTTTGGCGCGCCCTTGCAGGCGGGGTTGGGCATTGCCGAACGCTTACGGCAGCAAGGTTTTGGTGTCATGCGCGCTGAAGAGCTTTATAAGGCGCTGGGCGACAACGCATCCGCCTGTGCGGAATTCATGCCTTTGTGGAATCATTTGCCGGAAGATCGTTATCTCAAAGACGGTGGGCGTTATCGCTCGCGGCGGCATGGCAGCTTTGTGCAGCATCTCAACCCTGCCGAGGGTGAGGACGCGCTGGAGCAGGTTGCGCACCGTGCGCACTGGCAACCACTGACCTACAACGCGCTGCATGGCGGCATGTCGCGCTGGTTTGAACCGCTTACGCAAGAATTATTAAGCCTGGCGTGCTGGCAACCGCTGTTAACTGAATTGGGACGGGTGTTTGCCGCAGTACGCCCGGTTGACAGGTGGTTTATCGAAGCGCACCAGTTTCGCATCGACACGCGCGACGGCGTGGGTCGCCCGACCCCCGAAGGCGCACACCGCGACGGTGTGGATTTTGTCGCGGTGATTATGATTGGTCGCAAAAACATTCGCGGCGGCGAAACCCGCGTGTTTGAACTCGATGGACAACGCGGCGTGCGTTTTACCTTGAGCGAGCCGTGCAGCGTGTTGTTGATGGACGACCAGCGCATTATTCATGAAAGCACACCGATTATGCCGCTGGATACCCATGGGGATAGCTGGCGCGACACGCTGGTTTTGACCTATCGGGCGCAAGGTTTTTTAGAACCGCAATGAAATGATTTTCTTGGGAAAATAGTCATGAACAACACACGGCGTTATTTTTTAGGTTTGGGCTTGTTAGGCATGGCTTTAACGGCCTGCGGTGAAAAGCCCAAAGTCTTACCGCAAGGCTCGCTAGATGAGCAAAAGGCGGACATTCAAGGCGTGTTGCGCGCCGTCATCGCGGGCTTGGGGCTTGGGCAGGCTCAGCAACTCATCGACGCAGAGAAAATCTTTTTACCCTCGCGCTGGCGCAAGCAGGCTAAGGAGATAGAAGAACTCGACGCACTGAGCAAAACCATTGCCGCCCACCCCGGCGAGATCGCGCTAGGCAACATCAGCGTGCTGGGTCGCTGGGCGATTGTGGATAGCGTCAAGGCCGGCAATCATTTACTCGGCACGCCGGATGCACCGTGGTTTATGTTCTATTTTGCCGGCCAATGGCGCTGGATGCCCGCCAGCATTCTCAAAGACCCGGCGATTGAAGGCATGATGGACATTAATTTTGATCGTCTGTGGGGTACATGGCAGGCGGCGCATCCCAAGTCGTGAGCACATTTTGATGGAACCCAATATGCAAAAAATTGACGCAGGCAGCGCAGAGACGCACTCCGCCGATCTGGTGGCGGCGCATATTCAGCAACTCAAAGCGCTGTTCCCGGAGCTTGTGACCGAAGGCAAGGACGGCGTGGCGGTCAATGTGGATGTGCTCAAGGCATTGGTGGGCGACAAAACCGTGACCGATGCGGATGAAAAATACGGCCTTAACTGGCATGGCAAGCGCCGTGCGCGGCAACTGGCGCTCACCCCCAGCAGCGGCACGCTGCGCCCCTGCCCGGAGGAAAGCCTGGATTGGGACAGCACGCAAAACTTGATGATCGAAGGCGACAACCTGGAAGTGTTGAAGCTATTGCAGAAAAGTTATAGCGGCAAGGTCAAACTGATCTACATCGACCCGCCCTACAACACCGGCAAGGATTTCGTCTACCCGGACAACTTTCAGGACAATATCAAAAATTATCTGGAACTCACCGGGCAGGTGGAAGGCGGGCAGAAGATCAGCAGCAATACCGAGGCCAGCGGGCGGTTTCATACCGATTGGCTGAATATGATGTATCCGAGGTTAAAGCTGGCGCGGAATTTATTGCGGGATGATGGGGTTATTTTCGTCAGTATTGATGACAGTGAGTTGGCTAACCTCAAGGAAGTATGTGATGAACTATTTGGTGCAGAAACCTTCATCGGACGAATCACTTGGGAAAGGAAGCGCAAAGGCAGCCACCTATCGCAAGAGTTTGTTCAGAAAACTGAAAGCCTACTGATCTATTCACGCAGTGCAGAATCAATTCGGCTGTTTGGAGAGCCCGCAGGCGATGACGAAGACCAGCCTTTGGTCAAGAGGACAAATGCTCACAAGGTATTGGAACTACCGCAAAATACTGTAGAAACATCAATGTCGGATCAAAATTTTTTGCCTGGAAGATACGGAGAAGGTAGTTCTTCTGTCGAACTAATGGAACCGGCAACGATCAAGTCTGGCAGATTTGTTTCCAAGGTTAGGCTGAATGGACCATTCATATGGACGCAAGATAATCTTGATTATGAGCTGGGGGAGGGTGCTAGATTCTTCATCAGAACCATGAACTTCTCTCTTCGGGCATTGAAGGCACCGCACAGACAGGGGTTTAAAGCCTTGCCTAGCTTTCTTTCCCAAGACACGGGCACTAATGAAGACGCTTTGACCGAGCTTGCAGATCTTTTTGAAATTGAAGAGGATTCAGTCCCATTTGATTATCCTAAGCCTGCCAGATACATTTCTAAAATCGTTTCTGCTGCAACTTACTGGGATAAGGATGCAATTTGCCTAGACTTCTTCGCTGGCTCCGGCACCACCGGCCATGCCGTGATGGCGCAAAATGCCGCTGACGGCGGTAATCGCCGTTACATTCTGGTTCAGCTTCCCGAGCCACTCGACCCCAAAAACAAAGATCAAAAAACCGCTGCCGATTTCTGCGACCAGCTTGGCAAACCCCGCACCATTGCCGAGCTGACCAAAGAACGTCTGCGCCGCGCTGCGGCCAAGATCAGGGCTGAGGTTGAGGAAAAGTCGCCGCAACTTCCTCTCTCCCCAAGCGTCCCATCCGGCGGGAAAGGCGAGTTGGATTTGGGTTTCCGCGTGTTCAAACTCGATTCTTCCAACATCCACGCGTGGGCACCCGAGCCGGATAATCTGGCGCAATCGCTGCTGGATGCGACCGAGCACTTGAAGGCCGAGCGTTCGGAAAACGACATTTTGTTCGAGTTATTGCTCAAGCTGGGGCTGGATTTGGCGGTGCCAATTACGACGCGACGCGGCGAGCAACTGGATTCCCGCCTGCGCGGGAAGGACGACTTAACCGCCCACAGTGTCGCGGCTGGCGTGTTGCTGGTCTGCCTGGCCGACAAGATCGCCAGCGCCGAGGTGGAGGCGCTGGCTTTGGGTCTGGTGGCCTGGCACAAGGAGCTCGCCCCTGCGATGGATACAACCTGCGTCTTCCGCGATAGCGCGTTTGAGAACGACGTGGCCAAGACCAATCTCGCCGCCATTCTGGAGCAGCACGGGCTGCGCAATGTGCGGAGTTTGTGACATGGCGAAAAAGAAATACTCTTCGACAAGCCTCCCCCCGTCTGCCAATCACCCCATTGCGCCGCCGACGGAAGGTGATTTAATGGCGCGGGTCGCGGCTATTCTCGACCAGGCGCGAGCCAATGTGGTGCGGGCGGTCAACAGCAATATGGTGATTGCCTATTGGCTGATTGGTCGCGAGATCGTGCAGGAGTTGCAACGAGGTGAACAGCGGGCTGAATATGGCAGGCAGTTGCTGCCGGAACTGTCAGCACACCTGACTCAGCGCTATGGACGCGGTTTTTCTGCCACCAATCTCAAGTACTTTCGCTTGTTCTTTCAAGCCTACGCCGAGCGCCAGCCCGAAATTCGTCACGAGTCTCGTGACGAATTACCTATCGTGGATCAAGCCGCCGTGCTTAATGATTTTGCCAGTGCCGTGGATAAAACAGATCGGCCAAGGGGGTTTTCGCCACGCCTGAGCTGGACGCATTACCGCACCTTGAGCACGGTGGAGCACCGCGCTGAGCGCCTTTTTTATGAGATTGAAGCCGAGCGTTGCGGTTGGAGCCAGCCGGAATTAGAGCGACAGATTTATAGCCATTTGTTCGTCCGCCTACTCAAGAGCCGCGACAAAGCTGGCGTGATGCGGATGGCGCACGAGGGGCAGCGCGTGGATCGCCCGATGGATGTTATCAAACACCCCTATGTACTCGATTTTCTGGAGATTCCCGAAGCGCATCGCTTACACGAAAGCGAGCTGGAAGCGGCACTAATCGAAAAGTTACGACCCTTCTTGTTGGAGTTGGGCAAGGGCTTCGCCTTCGTGGCGCGCCAACAGCGCATTAGCGCTGAATTCCAACATTTTTACATCGACCTGGTGTTTTACAACTATCTGCTCAAGTGCTTTGTGCTGATCGATCTGAAGATGGGCAAACTCACTCATCAGGACGTGGGGCAAATGGATATGTATGTTCGCATGTATGACGATCTTAAACGCGGAGAGGGTGATAATCCCAGTGTTGGTCTGATTCTGTGTGCCGAGCGCGACGAGGTGGTGGCGCGCTACTCTGTGCTGCATGAGAGCCAGCAATTATTTGCTTCGAAATACACGCTTTATCTGCCGACTGAAGCCGAGCTACGCGCCGAAATCGAGCGGGAACGTGCTGCAATCGAGGCGGCGCGTTGTCTGGAGGAGAAAGAATGAAACTCCACTTCGAGTCCGATCTGGATTACCAATGGGATGCCATCGAGGC
>DYLI01000192.1 GCA_020722165.1 Halothiobacillus neapolitanus
GCGTTTGCGGACACGCGCGACAAGCCGAGAGCCGTGACCTAAACACGAGTTCGGCAAGGAGATCACTATGAATCCTACAACAGTTGACGAAGCCAGACTGAAAGACGTGGTCAAGACAGCCGTCTTGGAAGTTTTCGAGGAAAGGCGAGACTGGCTGGCCGACTTACTCGGTGAGGCCTTATTGGACATTGGCCTAGGGTACGCGATCCAAGAAGGTGAACAGACGCCAACGGTTAGTCGCGATGAAGTATTCACAGTGCTTGAGGCTGGCTCATGAACACGCAGTTCAAAGAGAGTTTCACCAAAGACCTTCGCAAGATCAGGGACAAGGATTTGCTCAATCGCGCCCAAGCCGTCATTGAGACTGTGGAGCAGGCGCAAAGTTTGGGTGACGTACCGAACCTCGAACGTCTCAGAGGCTGGAGCAAGTACTACCGCATAAGAGTTGGTGATTATAGAGTTGGTCTTTCCATAGAAGAGGATGTAGTGACCTTTGTCCGGTTCTTGCACCGAAAGGACATTTACAGGTATTTTCCGTAGATATGCGCGTCCGCAAACACCCGCCTGCCGACAACGCCTGCGCGATTTCATTTTGGCATTGGTTGGCAAATGACGGTGTTATTGAAACGCGCCGCGTGAATGGAGCGGTGGGCGCGCGGGGTTTGGCTGCGGACGATGCGTGGGGATTGATGCGCGCCCGTAAACACACGCCCCCCGACCATGCCGCGCGCGGGGTTGGACGGGCGAGCCACTTGACAAACGGAACGCGGCTTCTCACCAGAGCGCGGCACGGCGGGGGGCTTTACGTTTTCGGTCATGCCATTCAATCTGACAGTCGCACTTTACCTGCCATTTGGATAGTACCGCGTTCGAACAACAAAGGAGCCAAAATGAAACACGCGGTAAGTCTAATGATCGTTCTCGCTTTTGCAACAGTAATTTGGATGAGTGTAAGTCCGGTTCGTGCACACGATTCTTTTCAATCCGTTGGGACACCCACTCCGATAGCAACCAAAGTGCCCACAAAACAGCCCGTACTTCAGCCGCCATCAAATTCAGTTCCCGTGTTGCACAGTACAATCGCAATCACTCGCGGTGAAACCGGTATTCCTGGTTTGACGGTTTTCCACCGACCTCATCAGTCACCGTGACAATGCGGACGCTGAAATTTCCTGGTTCAACGTTATCCTCCAAAACAACTTTTGCACCTTCACATCAAGTCTCCTCTGCACCTGGAGACTTGGTAGACAACTGGGAACTTTTAGTGAACGATAACTTTGAAGGAACTTTTCCCATCACGTCTACTTGCACTGTTTGGGATTTCAGTGCTGATGGATTCGACCGCAAGTGGGGCAAAGATTCAGTCCGCGCGACCAGTCCCGCACATTCAATTTGGCCCGCGCGCGACGGCGCACAAGGAATGGATCCGGCAACGAACAACTATCCAGCGAATATGGATACTTGGCTAAAGTGTGGACCGTATGACTTCACTAATGCCAAGTTCTTGATGGCGCGGTATAATCGGTGGCTGGATATTCCTGATCTTGATGAGGGCGATTTTCAATTCATTGGCGCTTCGATAGATGGCAACTATTTCAACGGCGTATTTTGGTACGGTGTCGGACAATATTGGGTAGATGAAACAGCTTGGTTGGAGGGATATGAAGGGCTACCTCAAGTCTGGATCGCATTGGTCTTTCGTAGTGATAGTGATGCTACTACGGGAAAAGGAGCGTGGATTGATGATTTCAAGATGTGGCGCTACAACAATCGATCCGTCACCTGTGCAAATCTTGACCCAGGAAACAAGGCTGTCAACATCGGCGCTTATGACAAGATAGAAGGCGTTAATTATCCCATCATTCGGGCCGGTGATGTTCAGGTCGTTCAAGGGTTGATGACCGCAGGCGCGCACTGGGTGCGCCTACCCATCTTGCAGAACAACACCGTATTCATTGATGATCAAGCATATGATCGGATGATAGACACATTGTGCAATGCCGGTATTGGCGTGATGCCATTG
>DYLI01000036.1 GCA_020722165.1 Halothiobacillus neapolitanus
CGACCGCTTCGACCGCTTCGACCGCTTCGACCGCTTCGACCGCTTCGACCGCTTTCAGTGTGGCTGTCGTATGAGAAGAGTCAAGTGCTGGTTCGATCTCTACACGCTGCATAAGCGCAATCGCCTTCAGCAAGTCAGCTTCAAGCCCAGAGGTCGCAGGGACACTGACCGCCAGTCCGCCGAGCTCATCCAAAAGAATACGTACAACATGCAGTGCCTGCCCCATGACTGACAAGGCTTCACCTTGAATTGCTCGCTGCACCTCATCGGCCACGCGCACCAGATGCTCGACATGCTCCACTAAGGTCATCATGTGCGTCGCCTGCGCCGTGCGCGAACCACCCAAGAGCGAATGCATTACGCGCAATAACTCGTGATCGGTATATAGGCCACCTTGGCTTTCACCCTGGGCGACCACCGCATCAAGGTAATTCAGATACTCGACCACTTCATTGCGGAGGATTTCATAGAGCTGCGGATCAATGCGCGGAACAGAAACCTCGTGCGCTGTGGCTCCAGCGTCCGCGACGTGTAGCGGTTGCTGCTCTAGGTTGGTTGCAGCCGATATTGCTCGTTCGAACACTTGACCATCGGCAACGGCATGCGCCCGCTGCATGGTCATATTCACAGCGTCTAGCGACACGCCCGCTTTGCCTTCAAGTGCATTCAAGAGCTGATCAAACTGGATTCGCGCTTCATCCAACAAGGCCAAAAGCGGAACATTCACCTCAATCACGCCCTCTATGGCCTGATTTAACATGTGCTCAAACGCCCAGCCAAAGTCACCCACAAGGGTTGCGCCCACGATGCGCCCACTGCCTTTAATGGTGTGGAATGAGCGCCGCACATTGGCCAAGGCTTCGCGATCCGCAGGATTAGCATTAAGACTGGTTAATTGCTCGGTCAACGCCTCATGAATCTCGCGGCCTTCTTCCACAAAAATTTCCAGAATTTCAGCATCCACATCGTCGGGTACGAGATGCGGCAATTCCGCCATAAGCTGCGCAGACTGCGTCGGCTCAAGGTTTTGAGGCGGGGCTAACTCTACAGATGCCTCTACAGGCACAGGGAGTACACCCTCATCAGCAACAAGTGTGGCTAATGATTGGTCAATCGGCTCAACCTCGGTCTCAAGTTCAGCCTGCCCCTGCGGCATGGATTTTATCGATGCCGCTTGCAGCAGAGCTAAAGCACGCTGACCCGAAAGCAATACGGATTGGGGTGCCCGCTGAAAATCCCTGAAGTTCTCAAGGCCATACTCCAGGCTGGCAAACACATCAGCCACATCATCCTGAACATCAGCAAATGCCTCCTGGTCATTTGGCAGATGCGCAATGAAATCACGAAGACCCTCCACCACGGCATACCATATGGGTAATCCCAACATGGCAAAGCTCGTGCCTACGCCACTAAGCAACCCAGCAACATCCTGGGCATTGTTTTGCGCATCCTGATTCAGCAGTTTTTCCTTGGCACGCAGCAAATCAGCCAGCGCCTGTTCAATCAGTGCCTTGGTCGCATCGCCAAGCGTCGAAGCAATCGAGTCGGCATCATCATGACTGTCAGCTAAATTCAGGCGCAAACGTGCCAGCTCAATATCCACCTGCATTAACGCTGAGGCGATATCCTCAAAATCTTCGTCGCTTAAGATGGCATTCATGGCCTCTGCCGAGCGTAGGCGTTGCGCGGCTCGGGTCAGCAAATTAGAGGCTTCGCTCAGCTCTAGCATAATGAGAATGGCTGCCAGCTGTTCAAAGTCGGGTGCGAGCGCGGAAATCGCTGCGACATCCTTGACGCGCATCGCGAGGTCAAAGCGATCTTGCAGGGGCGTGATTGAAGCCTGCACCTGATCGGCGGCCTGCACAAAAACCTCACTATCAGCCACCAACAATAAACTTCCAGCATCTGCAACCTGCTGAACCGAGGGCATTTCCTTAGGCCAAGGAATTGCGTTCAACATCTGCACAATGCTGGGCACAGCGTGCGCGTGCTCAACTAGGAGGCGGGTGAGCTTATGAGTAAGCTCCAAAACGTCTAGCAGATCGACGGCTTCCAGAAACTGTGCCTTATCTTCCGTCCGACGCTTCAGAAAGCGGTTGATCCGTCCAAGCAGTGGCTTTAGCTCACTGGAATTCATAACGCTAGCGAGCTGCATGACATGCGCGAGATGCCAAGCACTCCACCAAAGCAGAGCCTCCTCGCGCGTAGGCGATAGATGCAGTGCCTGGTTAAAGATCGATGCCAGTGCCAGATGAGCCTGGGTATCGCCCTTTAGCCAAGCCACCAGTTTTTTTTCCAACTGGAGACGTAAATCCTTCGCCTTAGCCTGAAAGTCGGGCAACAGTGCCGTGCGCACCGATGCCGGTGAGGCCGCGAGCAAGCGCACATACTCAAGGTAGGTGCGTGCATCGACCACATCACGCGCACTTAGAATGCGTAGACGATTGAACGAGTCCAACAAAGCAAGCTCGCTGACCGGGCGGTCGCGGCGACGCAAATCGACAAACACCCGCAAGCGCAAAAGCGCCAACATAACGACTTCAACGCAAGCCTCATCCGCCTGAATGCGCTTATGCTCCAGCAGATCCAGAACATGAAGAACTTCAAGCACATTCAAGCGAACAACTGCATCATCAAGCAGTACAAACAAGCCCTGTAGCGTCTGCAATTGTTCACGCGCCGGGAATAAAAGCGCCGTATTTTCAGGGTTAGCGACAAACTGCTCGAATGCTGATTCGATGTTCTTCCATGCCATTTCCAGCGGTGCATGCAGCCACAGCAGCGCCAAAGGTTCTGCGGTGGCCTCATCCCGAACCGCTAAGGGAGCCGTATCGAACTCAAACTTCACTATCGCGTCGTCAACCATGCGAGCGGACTCCATTCATAGAACCAAAGCAGAAGTCTGACCAAAAGCCTAGAGACGCGCCAACAGACACCCAACTTTGGAATCCGTCAGCGTTGGCCACGGCAACCTTCAGGTAATGCGCGATCACTCAGCATCAGGCAATTTGAAGCCCGCTACGGAGTTTTGCAGTTCCCGCGCCAAGCTCGTCAACTGACCAACTTTGTTCGCCGATACCTCAGCATTCATCGCAGAAACGTTCGTCTCTTCCGAAATGCGACTCATGGTTTCACGAATGCGTCCGGCCTCATCAAGCTGCTCACGCGCCGCCTGTGCAATCACACGAATCTGCTCGGCAAGGCTTGAGGACACGGATTCAATTTCTTCCAGTGAACGACCCGCGTTCTCGG
Organism: Halothiobacillus neapolitanus; assembly: GCA_020722165.1. Classification (GTDB taxonomy): domain Bacteria; phylum Pseudomonadota; class Gammaproteobacteria; order Halothiobacillales; family Halothiobacillaceae; genus Thiofaba. The sequence continues at coordinate 3,253 of DYLI01000036.1, forward strand.
CAATGTGCGCACCCTCAACCACGTTGGTGGTGGTTTGTTCCATGGAGAGCATTGCCTCTTGGGTGTCAGACTGAATGGTCTTAACCAGGCTTTCGATCTGCTTGGTCGCGTTACCCACACGTTCCGCAAGGCGTTGAACTTCGTCCGCTACCACGGCGAAGCCGCGTCCTGCATCTCCCGCCATGGCCGCCTGAATCGCTGCGTTCAAGGCCAGGATGTTGGTCTGGTCGGCAATGTCGGTAATCAGGCCAACGATGTCACCAACTTCTTGTGATGACTCACCCAGACGCTTGAGGCGCTTGGAGGTATCCTGAATCTGCTCACGAATACCTTCCATACCTTGAATGGTCTGACGTACCGCCTCACCGCCCTTACGCGCCACATCCATGGAGGATGCCGCAACCTCTGCAGAGGATTGCGCGCTCTCGGCGACTTCACCAACTTTCAAAGCGATCACGCTCACCAGTTCACTGGCCTGTTCAATTTCTTCCGCCTGCTCTTGGCTGGATGCCGAGAGACGCAGCGAACTATCACGTGATTCGTTGGCCGCTTCGGACACCTGTACCGAAGTACGTTTCATCGTACCCACAAGGTCACGCAAGGCGTCAATGGAGTAGTTCACCGAGTCGGCAATCGCCCCGGTAATGTCTTCCGTCACCGTAGTGTGCTGCGAAAGATCGCCTTCCGCCAAGTTCATCATTTCGTCGAGCAGCCGCAGAATCGCCTGTTGGTTACGCTCACTTTGCGCAGAGGTAATCGCCTCACGACGGCGCGCATCGCGCACCAGAACGATACCCAAAAGCATTACGAACAACAGGGTGGCAACAGCAAGTGCATAACCAAGCAAAGTGAATGCAGCAAGATCATCATGCTCCTCAACCACTGCGGTATTCAGCACCGCAGTGGTCGCAATCAGGGACGTAGACACCATATCCGCCTGTTCGAAAGCACGCCCCACTTCAATAAGCTGTGGACCATCAGCGAGCACGACCTGCACAGCTTCATGCACCGCACCATATTTAACCGCCATTTGGCGCAAGGCATCACGCGCGGCTGGGTCTTCCACCTTTTGCAGACCTGTACCTTCTTTGCCTGTAAGCATGGCATCCAGGGAGCGTTCAAACAGCGCTGCATCGCGGCCAAGTTTTTCGAGGGCCACTGAGCTATAGGTTCTGCTATTCAACAACTGCAGAGTGGCGGCCTTGATACGTACAATCAGAAAGCTCTGGCGTTGTGCCAGATAGATCTGATTGGCCGGAGCATTTGCACGCAACATGGACTGAACGACCTCATCACTCAGCGATGAAAGCTCCTGCACTTCAAGGTTAATCAATTCAGCCGCTTCACTTGTACTGGTGTACACAGATTCTGCACTGGCAATGACCTCCAGCTTGGGGCGAACATCCGCCCAGTTGTCAAACACGAAACCAAGCTTGGCACTAAATGTATTATTAAGGGGCGGCATGCGGGTGGCGGGATTGCCGTTTTTCAAGCCTTGCAACATGCCATCAAAGACCTGCACCTTGGCTTGCAGCGCAGTTGCCGATTCTGCATTTCCGCCTGTCGCACGCACCGCATCGTTCATCATATCCTGCACCAGACGTTCGACCTGAGCCGTCGCCAGACGCCACTGCAAACGGTTGTTATCCGCAAAAGCTACATAACTAAAAACACCTACCGTGGCGATGAGCAGTACCGCCGCCGCCATCATGAGTGGTATTACGTAGCGGCCTAGACCCTGTGCCTTTGCCTGCGTGCCCTGTGCCATGCTTATTCCCCTTTTAGTACTTACTCAAACCGAGCGCAAACGATCAACCATGACCAAAAAACCAACACTATCGTGTTAAGCCAACGCCGAAACAGCCAAAACAGCCTCACCATGCAAGAGTCTTTGTAAATCAAGGACTTTCCAAGACTGCCAAGGTTCAACCACTTCTTCCACCACACAATCTTTAAGCTCGACCGCCGGTTCGACGAAAGTGCGGCGTGCATCAACTTGAAAATGACGTAACCCTAGCGACTCACTGACCACCAGCGCCAATGACCATGAACCAAGGCGCGCCACAATCAAGCGTGCCCGACCATCCGCCGGTACGCTACCCCGCCCGATCAAACCCAGAAAATCGTACACCGGCGTTAATTCGCCGCGCCGACTCACCACACCCAGCACCCAAGGCTGCGCCAAGGGTAGCCGAGTGAGCTCAGACATCGGCAGAATTTCAGTCACCTGCTCAAGCGGACTGACAAAGGTTTCATCCCCCAGTCGATAAGCCAATGCCGTCCAGTATTGCGCAAGCGCCTCCCGCTGGGGCAAGCCTACTGACTGCTTAAGCGCGAGCGTTTCGAGAGATTTTAAATGCGCGAACGGAGTTGGCATTGGGCTTACACCTGAATAAATTCGCGGATAACGCTCATCAGTTCTGCTTCTTGCACGGGCTTGGTCAAATAGCCCTTGGCACCTTGGCGCATACCCCAAATTTTGTCAGTTTCCTGGTCTTTGGTGCTCACTATAATCACGGGAACATCCGCAGTTTCGGCCGTCTTGGATAGTAAGCGTGTCGCTTGAAATCCATTCAAGCCCGGCATGACCACATCCATCAAAATCAAATCAGGTTTAGAGGCTTTGGCCACTTCAACCCCTTCTTCACCATTGGCCGCAAAAACAAGATCAAAATTGTACTTGGACAAAATGGTCTTAAGAACGTGACGTTCAGTTGGGGAGTCATCAACAACAAGAATGGTAGCCATAACGCAGTCATCTCTTAGACTAAAAGTTTAGAAAACAAAAATTACGCGGTTTCAAGCCGACTCACGCTTGCGGGCGTACTGATGTAGCGCCGACAAAAGCTCTTCACTGGTGAATGGTTTAGTCAAATAGTCGCTCGCACCCACAATCCGCCCGCGCGCCTTGTCAAAAATACTGTCTTTACTGGAAAGCATAATGATCGGTATCGCACGGAAACGAGGGTTATTTTTAATCAGAGCACAGGTTTGATAACCATCCAGACGCGGCATCAATACGTCAATAAAGATCAGATCAGGATCAAACGCCGATACACGCCCGAGTGCATCAAAACCGTCGACTGCCGAGTCCACCACGCAACCTGCCTTGACGAGCAGGTTCTCGGCAGTGCGTCGAATCGTTTTACTATCGTCCACCACCATGACTTTCAGGTGGGCAAATTCAGCTTGAGGAGCCTTGATGTCATCCAGCATTGCATCCACTCATCACATCCTCGGTTTCATCGACTGCGCCAACATTATGTTGGTGCTGCCCTTTAGTTCTTTAAATCTAACGCATCTTATATGACAAAACAATCGCACCGCCACTAGCAGCCTGTCGGATTAGCGCAAAAATGACAGCCTGCTAGACTATTCACAATCATGCCCCATAAACCAGCGCGTTAAAACCAACACTATGTCTTTTTTAGAAAACGTTCCCTACCTCACCACTGCGCAACAAAATCCCTTAGAGGAAATTGAATCGCACCTCTTGGCGCAGCAGACCAAAATTGAGACGTGGCTGCGTCAGGCGTTTCTGGTTACGCCAGCGCCCTTCTACTGTTCAGTGGACTTGCGCAACGCAGGCTACAAACTTGCGCCCGTAGATACCAACCTGTTCCCGGCAGGCTTTAACAACCTCAACCCAGCTTTTGCGCCGCTGTGCATTCACGCGCTGCAATCGGCCATGGAGCACCTCTGCCCACAAGCTCGCGGCTTATTGCTCTTGCCTGAACGACACACGCGCAATCTGCATTACCTCGAAAGCGTTGCCACCTTGCGTGATTTAGCTGAGCAAGCTGGCTATGAAGTCAAGGTTGGCTCACTGATTGATGAGCAACATGAAGCCATCAACATTGAACTCCCCTCGGGGCGCACACTTGAGCTTTTACCGCTCGAGCGCAAGGGCAAACGCATTGAAGCCGGTGGCTTTTCGCCTTGTGCCGTGGTGCTCAATAACGACCTTTCTGCGGGTATCCCCGATATTCTGCAAGACCTTGAGCAAAGCATTATCCCGCCGATGGACTTAGGCTGGTGGAAGCGCAAGAAATCCAGTCATTTTCATCACTATGATGATGTCGTGCGCGAGTTCGCCGCCCTGATTGGCATCGACCCATGGCTCATCAACCCGCTATTTGATAACTGCGGCGACATCGACTTCATGCAGCGCGAAGGCGAAGACTGCCTCGCCGAGCGAGTTGAAAGCCTACTGGCAAGTATTCGGGTCAAATATGCCGAATATGGCATTGAACGTGAGCCGTTCGTGGTGGTAAAAGCCGATTCTGGCACCTATGGCATGGGTGTTATGACCGCGCGCTCGGCCGATGAAGTGCGCAATCTGAACCGCAAGGAACGCACGCGCATGGCCGCAAGCAAAGAAGGCTTGGGCATTTCGCAGGTCATCGTGCAGGAAGGTGTCTACACCTTTGAAAGCATTGACAATGCTGTGGCCGAACCGGTGGTGTATATGATTGACCGCTTCGTGGTCGGCGGCTTTTACCGCGTGCATACCCAACGCGGCATTGATGAAAACCTCAATCATCCCGGCTCACACTTCGTACCGCTGGCCTTTGCTGATGCCTGCGCCACACCGAACTGCCAGCTTGCGCCTGATGCGCCACCGAATCGCTTTTATGCCTATGGCGTGATTGCGCGTCTTGCACTTTTGGCAGCTGCACGGGAACAGGCCGAACTGCGCGACCAAGGGGAAGCTACATGATACTTGGCATGGTGATGGATCCCATTGCGGGCATCAAACCCTATAAAGACTCCAGCTTTGCCATGCTGCTGGCGGCGCAAAAACGCGGCTGGGACGTTTGCTATTTTGAAATGAGTGACCTGCTACTGCGTGATGGTGTCGCCTACGGTCATGCGCGCCGCGTGCAAGTCACGGATGCCAATAGCGACTGGTTCAGTCTGGGTGAACCTGAACTGATTGGACTGGCCACGCTTGACATCATGCTGATGCGCAAAGACCCGCCGTTTGATGCGCGCTATCTGCACGCCACGCAGATTCTCGCGCTGGCGGAGCGTGATGGTGTGCTGGTTGCGAATCGCCCCGCCGCGTTGCAAGCGGTGAATGAAAAACTATTTGCCACCCATTTTCCCCAGTGCATCCCTCCCACCTTGGTCAGTAGCCGCGAAGCGGATATTCGCGCTTTTCTGAGTGAGCACGGCGAAATCGTACTCAAGCCATTGGACGTGATGGGCGGGCAAGGCGTGTTTCGCATCAAGCAGGGCGACATGAACCTGAGCACTGCCGTGGAGTTACTTACCCACCACGGCGAGCACTGGATCATGGCGCAAAAATTTCTCCCCGCTGTCACCGACGGCGACAAGCGCATCCTGCTGATTGATGGCGAGCCCATACCCTATGCGCTGGCGCGTATCCCGCCGAGCGGCGAATTCCGTGCCAATCTCGCTGCGGGCGGGCGTGGTGTCGGCGTGGAGCTGACCGAGCGCGACCGTTGGCTGTGCGCGCAAATCAGCCCAACCTTGCGTGTCATGGGGCTGTATTTCGTCGGTCTGGATGTGATTGGCGATTATGTGACCGAAATCAACGTCACCAGCCCGACCTGCATTCGCGAGTTGGATGCCTGCTATGGCCTCGATATTGCGGGTGAATTACTGGATGCCCTTGCGCAAAAACGCCGCGCATGAAACGCCGCGATTTTCTCAAACTGCTGCCACTTGCACCCTGGGTCGCGGGTTGTGCGCCGCCTGCGCCGCGCATTCAAACGCAAGGCTTTTTACTCTACGGCATGTTGATTCAGCTTAGCCTGCTGGACAACGCCCCTGTAACCATTGAAAACGCGCTATCCCAAGGCGAGCAGTTATTCAAACAGGAATATGCCACCATCCATCCTTGGCAAGACTCGCCATTGACCCGGCTGAATGCCCGCCTGCCTATGGGCGACTGGATTGATCTTGACCCGGCGCTGCGCCCGTGGATTGAGCAGGCGCAAGCACTAGAAAAAGCCAGCGATGCCTATTTTTCTCCCACCATTGGAGCACTGGTCAAGCTCTGGGGATTTCACTCCAGCCAACCGAATCAAGAGCGCACCCCGCCTGCGCAAGCCGCCATCGACGAGCTCATGAATCCACCACCACGCATGCGCGATTTTGAAATCGACGGCGAACGCATCCGCTGCCACAACCCGCACGTGCAACTGGACTTCAACGCCATTGCCGAAGGCTTTGTGGCGCAAAAAATCATGACGCAGTTCAAGTCGAATGGTATCCATGATGCACTGCTTGACACCGGCGGCGATATTGTCGCTCTCGGGCGGGCGGGGACGCGGCCATGGCGGGTTGCCATACAAAACCCGTTTGCCGAAGGCGCGCTCGCCACGCTTGAGGTGGACGCTGCCAGCGCCATATTCACCTCAGGCAGTTATCGCAAGCAGTTCACCTACCAAGGCACGCACTACAGTCACGTTATCAACCCGCGCACCGGCAGGCCCTCGCAAGGTTTGGTCAGCGCCACGGTGGTCGGCACCAACGCCCTGCTGGCCGATGCCGCCGCCACGGCGCTGCTGGCCGCTGGTCTGAACGACGCGCCACGAGTGGCCGCGCACATGGGGTTGGTTGATGTGCTCATTGTCGATGAGCACGGCGGACTGCACGCCAGCCCCGCTCTCGCGCCGCGCCTGAGGCTTGTGAATAGCGCGCAAAAAATCCAGACGCTGAGCATGGGAGACCAAGCATGAGTGTGATGTCGAATGACTTCTTGGCATGGTCAGAACCGGCACGCGAGCACAAACCGTTGCTGGTCGCGCTGGCGATTGCCCTGAGCGTGCATCTTGTGTTGCTATCCATCCACTTTGCCACGCCCGAACGCAGCCCGCCCACGCCAGCACTGCCTATCGTGCAAATTGATCTGCAATCCTTGTCGCCCTCGCCGCCACCCAAGCAGGCCGAGATGATTGCCGAACGCGATCAGCGCGTCACCAAACCCAGCCGAGGTGCCGCCCCCTCAACCCGTCCAGATCCACGCCCAACGCTTGTGGCACCGGTTGTGACCCCACCTCCCGCAGCCGAGCCAAGCGAACCCGAACACGCTACGCCCCCCGTGCCGCCGCCGAGCAAAAAACCAGAAATCAAGCCAGAAAAAGCAGCTGTTAACGCTACAAAGCCAACCCCGCCCCCCAAACCTGCCGCCGCACCACGCCCACCCAAGCCAGCCACCGCGCCTGTTGAGCCTGCACCGCCTGCGAACACCTCACTCACCGAGCGCGGCCTGCAAATGGCGCGCCTCAAATCCGATGTGCTGCAACAAAGCCTGTACGAAGATGTGGAAGCGCGTAGCGCGGTACTCACCGCTAACACTCGTTATGGCGCGGAAGCCGCCTATTTGAATACCTGGGTTAACAAAGTCGAAACCATCGGCAACCAAAATTACCCCGATGAAGCCCGGCGCAAGAACATCAGCGGCAGTTTGAGGCTCAATGTAAAAATTGATGCTTGGGGCAAGGTGCTATCCGTTCACGTCAGCCAATCATCAGGCCACCAGGCACTTGACGATGCCGCTGTAAACATCGTGCGTTTAGGCGAGCCTTATGCCAAATTCTCCATCGAAATGCGTGAAAAGCTCGATACCATCACGATTATTCGCACTTGGTCCTTCGGTTCCTCCGGGGTAAACACCCGCTAGAACGCGCCCACTCAACGAAGGCAGTACTAAATCTCGTATTTGGGTAGTTTGCCGTGAATCAAGCGTGCATCCCAATCCATGGCTGCCTGCGGGCGGTCGAAATAATAACCTTGCAGCAAGGCGTGCGGATTGCGGGCGCGAATGAAGCGCGCCTGTTCAACAGTTTCTACGCCTTCGACCACCACGTGCAGTTGCAATCCGTGGGTGAGTGCCAACATCGCTTCAAGCACTTTGACCGCTTCAGGGTTATCCGGAATACGGTCGCGGATAAAGCTTTGGTCGATTTTCAGCTTGTCAATCGGCAGTTCGGTAAGCATTCCCAAGGTGGACTGCCCGGTGCCAAAGTCATCGATGGCAATCAGGAAACCGTGCGCAACCAACTGTTGAACGCGCTCGCGCACAAAATCCAGGCCACCCACCAAGCCGCCTTCGGTGATTTCAAGAACAATCACGCTCGGTGGGATGCCCTGGCTGCGCGCAGCTTCTAGCAGTTTTGTGACGAGATCGTCACGCAGCAAATGCCGTGGGCTAAGGTTGATCGAGAGGAACAAATCGTGCTGAGTCGCACGCCGCCACATGGCGAGGTGGGGGAGTGCTTCTGTGAAAATCCATTCGGTAATGCGCTCAATCATGCCGATTTCTTCGGCAATCGGGATAAACACGGCGGGCGACACAGGGCGTGAGCCGTCGCGCTTCCAGCGCAGTAAACACTCGAAGCCCTTGAGCTCAGCCGTACCGGCTTCGACCAAGGGCTGCATAAAGATTACAAACTCTTTTTTCTCCAGAGCCTTGCGCAAGCCTTGCTCAATATCAAAGCGCATGGCGGATTCTTGACCGAGTGCGGGAGTGTAAATCAGCGCGCGGTCACGTCCGGCGCGTTTAGCGCCATGCAGCGCCATGTCAGTCGCTTGCATCAATGTGTCACTGTTGTCACCGTCGCGCGGGGCAATCGCCACGCCTAAACTGGCGGTAATTTTCATGTGCACGTCACCACCATTAAGAGGAACTGGCTGGCGTAGCACATTGAGGACTTTCTCGCTCAGGCTGGGTGCCATAGCGGCGGCACGAGCCGTGTCATAGTTGACCGGCAAAAGCATGGCAAATTCATCACCTGACAGGCGTGCCAGCACATCGTTCTGGCGCAAAATAGCGCGCACCCGTTGCGTGATGGTGCGTAACACCTGGTCGCCCATCGCATGCCCCAGAGTGTCATTGATAGCCTTGATGCGGTCGATGCCAAAGTGCAACACCATCAGCGAACGCTCCGCACTGTTTTGGGCAAGTGCCACATTGAGTTTCTGTAAAAAGCTATTGCGATTGAGCAATCCAGTAAGTGGGTCATATTGTGTGAGTTGTGTCAGCGCGTGCTCGGTTTTTTGCTGTGCGCTAATGTCTTGCACGATACACATCAACTTCTGCGTGCGCTTTTGCGCATCGTGGATGGTGTGGGCAAAAAACTGCGTGCTGACTTGGCTGCTGTCGGCGCAGAGCATTGAAGCGGTTCCCTCCCACCGTCCCTCACTCATCAGGGCACCCATAATGCGTTGGTATAACTCGGCGTTTTCAGGCAAAAGGATCTCTTGCCAGCTTCGCCCAACTGAAAGAGCTTCGGTGTGTCCGAGCATGGCCACGTAGCCCGGATTGACCTGGCTAATGATGCCCTGCGGGGTGCAAAAGAAAACGCCCGCTTGAATATGTTTGAACAGAGTGCCGGTGAGCTGTTGCGCGCCCTCAGCCGCTTGGCGTGCTAGGCTTTCCACTTCAAGCTGGCGCTTGGTTTCATTACATTCTTTGGCCATCGACTCCTTGCTGCGCATGGCGCTGCGCACTCGCTTTAAGGCTCTGGCAAGCTGACCGAGTTCACCCATTTTGTCCTGCCAAGGGAGTTCGATCTCTTCATTGGGTTTGAAGGTGATGGCATTCAGTGTGCGCCCAAGAGCACGAAATCGAGCTGCCGATAACTGAGCCTGGGCGCCGAGTAAAATTATCTCCAGCCCGGCAAAAGCTAAAAGCACATTCACAGGCTGCAGCCAAGTGTCAAAATCCTGTTGCGGCAACATCATGTTGGCAACCCATACAGCCACGGCGAAGAGAGCAAGCAGGCCGATCTGCGGAAGGATGAATTGCATCCAGGTTGAGCGGCTCAGTTTGTCTGACATGCGGTTTTGAATCTCGTAAACAGGCGCAGCAACACGGCTACCACGCGTACATTAGGTAGATTTGAGAAGAAAAAGACGAGTAGTCTGGGCTATTTTGCCCTGAGAGCAGCAAGCCATAACGCCAGTTCTGATTGGCTTTGCAGTATATACTCAAATCAGCTGTCGCCGCCAAGCCACTGTTATGGCCTGGACTTAATGTGTATTGCACTTCGGCTGCCAGCGGCTTGAGGCTAGCGGCTGCTTCGTCCGCTGTCTGCCAGCCTAGGCTGGCATCTAGGCGCATGTTGATCCCGCTATGATCGTGCGCCAAGATTTGGTAGCGAAACATCGCCGCAAGACGCAGCATTTTTTCCGGGCTGTAATAACCGCCATTTCCGGGCGTGAACGCTGAAAGATTCTTTTGATATCCGGTTGCGTAAAGCATGGGGCCTA
>DYLI01000193.1 GCA_020722165.1 Halothiobacillus neapolitanus
GTCACATGACGCTGAAAGTATTCGATGTGACTGGCCGCGAAGTGGCGACGCTGGTAAATGGCGAAATGGCGGCGGGCAATCATGCGGTGACATTCGCGCCGCAAGATTTGGCGGGCGGAATTTATTTTTACCAACTCACCGCAGGCAAATTTTCGCAAACCCGCAAGGCGGTTTTCATAAAGTGATAGGTTCTGAATATTTGATTCGTAAAGGAGAAAAGATGCAACCGTTCTCATTATTCACGTTTCGTTCCCCGCAGTGGCAACAGCTCATGATCATTATCATGATGCTTTGCGCAACGGCGACAGCGCTTGCCCAAAGCCTCTTTGAGACGCGCGTACCTTCCGAAATCGCAGGAAGCGAAGGCATTTTCGTGCGCATAAACCGGCCCAACGTCGCGCGCTATGGCGCCCTCGGCGCGCCAGTTGTTATTCATATCGCCGGGGGCTTTGGCAGCACGGGATTGACCGTTGCGAATCCGCCGTGGTCGCTGCCGGATTGCATCGAGATTCGTTTCAACTTTCCCGGCGGTGGTACGGGCACGACGCGGAGCGGCGGCGTTTATGACGATCGTGGACCGAATTGCTTGAAAGCGCTGCGCGACGTCATCCGCTTCGCCTTGGGCACCACGACAGATGTGAATGGCAAAAAACTTTCCGAGCTGGTGAGTCCAATCCAGCCGCTTGCTGCCAATGTCGGGCTTGTGGGCTGGTCGAATGGCGGCAATGCCACGATTGCAGTGGCGGGATTGCATGGCAGCGAGATCGCCGGACTGGCGTGGATCGTCAATTGGGAATCGCCGGTAGGTGATGGCATGCCGGGAGCTGAATGTGGAGCGAATCCGCGACTTGGCGCGACGAATCCGACGGTGAATCCGGCTTACAATCCCGATACCGGCGAATTTGATTTCACCATGCTGGCCTACAATGACACCGTCACCATTAGTGCGCAAGGCCCGCCATTGCGCGGCGGTTTGTATTTTGATGTCACCGGCAATGGTGTGCCGAATCTCGGCGTCGATTTCATTTTGCATCCACATGCGGTGCGCACGGGAAATGCCACCAAAGCTTATTACTCAAATCGTGTTATTAAAGCCGCAACAGCAGCCAATCTTCTTCCCAATCCTGTTCCGGCGCATATTGCCACAGCGGCAGAGACCGAAGAGTTTTGGCGTCCACGCAACGGCGAAAGCTGGTTTGCAGATGCGGTGAGATACAATCCCCAACTCATGTTTCTCGTCGAAGCTTCGGAATCCGACCACGTGCAAAGCGCGCCGGACCATCCGCATGTGTTGATTCAATATGAAGGCTTTCGCCTGGCGGGCGCGCGTTTTGTGCGACTGAATCCGGATCGCGCGTATGTCGAAAGCGTGCTCAGCCGTTCTGCTCCCAGTGCCGTTGATAACGATGCCTTCCTGCCTTTCGATCATTTGAGCATTCGCAGCGCGCTGGAGCCGGCGGGCGTTGACGGCGTGCCAACAAATGTTGGTGTTGCCGCGGCGATTTACGAGCTGGCCGATCGCACCCAAACCAACAATGTGTCGCCGCAGCTTGAAGGCGTGTTGACGAGTGTGAAATCGGCTGCAGTGGCAGCGCCCTCGCATTTTCAGCTCGAACAGAATTATCCCAACCCGTTTAACCATACCACACAAATCCGCTACCATCTGGATCATTCAGGACCTGTTCGATTATGTGTCTATGATATGTTGGGACGAGAAACGGTAAAACTAGTGAACGAGGTACAGGAAGACGGTACGCATGAAATACCATTTGATGGCAGTTCTCTGGCATCCGGCCTATATTTTTACAGACTCGAATGTGATGGAAAAATAAAAATTCATCGAATTATGTTGCTGCGATAATTATTGGAGGTACAAGTAGATATGAAAAGAATAGTATTACTGTGGTTAATGACTGCGGTTGGTTCGCTTTTTGCCAGCCAAACCTTGTACACGCACATCATTAGTG
>DYLI01000037.1:0-11638 GCA_020722165.1 Halothiobacillus neapolitanus
AATGCACCCCAACGATGCTGCCCTACGGGCAAGCCACGAACCAAGCCGCAAAAGCGAGGCCGTCCCGACGCGACATCCATGTCGCAACGGGACTAAATGCGCCATCCATGGCGCTTTCACCTCGCTTTTACAACTTGGTTCGCGGCAGCATCGAAAAGGGGTAGTGAAACCCAAAGCAAAATCCAGAGCCGCGCCTTTGGCGCATGAGTCAGCAAAACCTTCTTTGATGAACGCCCTAGCTATTTAGCGCACTGAATCCCACGCATAAGGCGCGACATCCAGCTGACCTACTTCCTTCTCGATCATCTGCACAAATAACTCCGTTGATGCCGGTCCCATGACCAAACCATTGCGGAAATGACCCGCGTGTAAAAACAGCCCCGCAATGTCGGGGTGCTCGCCAATATAAGGAATACCCCGCGGACTGCCCGGGCGCAGCCCCGCCCAATGTGCTTCCATCGGCGCGCCTGCCAAGGCCGGACATAGGCGCAGCGCAAAAGCATACAAGGACTCACGCGCCGCTTCGGTCGTGACTTTATCAAAACCCACATATTCCAGCGTGCTACCGACCACGACCCGACCATCCTTGCGCGGAATCAAATAGCGGCCTTCCGACATGACAATGCGCCGCAAACCGCTCTGCGGTGCATTCAACACCATCATCTGCCCGCGCACTGGCTCAATCGCTGGAGGATGCTCACTGGCGACACTCAGAGCCTGCAACACCTGCGCACTCCATGCACCTGCGGTTAGCACGACAGCATCTGCCGAAAGTACCTGCCCATCCACGCGCACGCCATGCACGCGCCCCGCCGTGATAGCCAAGCCCTGAACCTCAACCTGCTCCAACAGACGCACGCCATGCACATCCAGCGCCGCCCGCAAGGCACGCAACAAACGCGGATTACGAATCTGCATTACCTGTGGCATCCACCATGCGCCCTCGATGCCATGCTCAATTCCCGCCTGCACGCTGGCAACGTCTGCACCCTCAAGGCGCTGCAAAGCCACGCCATGCGCCGCTGCCCAAGCCAATGGATCAACACCACAACCCGAAGCTGCATCCAGGCTAGCCACATTATCCAACATCAGCAAACCGCTGGACAACAACTCAGGATCAACCCCGCTCTCCTCTCGCAAGCCCTCGGCCAAAGCGGGATAAAGCTGCTGCGAGCGTTGCGCCAAGGCATTGACCGTATCCGCATAATGCCAAGGGTAGAGCGGCGAAAGAATACCGCCGCCCGCCCAAGAGGACTCTTGACCCGCGAGTTTGCGATCCAGTAGCGTCACCGCATAGCCGCGCGCACGCAGCGCCAAAGCGGTTAACATACCGATAACACCTGCGCCCACGATCAGAAAATCACTCATGACACTTACCGAACTCCGTTACATTCTTGCCGTCGCCCGCGAACGCCATTTCAGCCGTGCCGCCGAGGTCTGCCACGTCAGTCAACCGACGCTCAGTGTCGCCGTGCGCAAGCTTGAAGACGAACTCGGCGTACAAATTTTTGAACGCGACCCCAAAAGCGCCACTCGTGTCACCCCTGCGGGTGAGCGTATTCTGGCGCACGCCCAGCGCGTGCTAGAAGAAGTCGAACACCTCAAACAAACCGCGCAAGCAAGCAATAACCCGCTGCAAGGCACCCTGCGCGTAGGACTAATCTACACCATCGGCCCCTACCTTTTGCCCTACATCATCCCCGCTTTGCACCAGCGTGCGTCACTCATGCCGCTATTAATCGAAGAGGGCATGACCGCCGAGCTCGCAGCACGCCTGCAACTTGGCGAACTGGACGTGATCGTGGTCTCCGAACCTTTCTCCTCGGCGGGCGTATGCACACAAGCGGTGTATGACGAAGCCTTTGTCGTCGCCATGCCGCCAGAACATCCGTGGAGCGATGAAAAAAGACTCTCCCCCAAGCGTCTTGCTGAGGGCGAATTGCTGCTCCTGGGACAAGGCCACTGCTTCCGCGACCAAGTGCTGCAAATGTGCCCCGACTGCAACCGCAGCGCCAACTTCAGTGGCCTGCAACGCACCCTCGAAGGTGGCTCGCTGGAAACCATTCGTCACATGGTGGCATCCGGCCTTGGCGTGACGGTTTTGCCATGCAGCTCGGTCGAACAAAATTTCGACCAAGGCCGCCTCATATATCGGCATTTTAGTGAGCCCGTGCCCACGCGGCGGGTGATTCTAGCCTGGCGCAAAACATTTCCGCGCCTGGAAGCCATTGAAGCCTTACGTCAGGCCATTTTGTCTATCCAGCACCCCTGCCTGCGCAGCCTGCCGGATGCGGAAGCCGGATGTTAAGCCTCAATCGGCATAACCTCTTCAGCCTGCAACCCCTTGCGCCCCTGCGCGATCACAAAGGCCACACGTTGCCCTTCAAACAACGAGCGATGACCGTCTCCCTGCAACGAGCGGTAATGCACAAAAATTTCCGCTCCGGAGTCACGCAAAATAAAACCGTAGCCCTTGCCGGCATCAAACCACTTCACCGTCCCCATTTCCTGCAAGCCGACCTCTTCCGACGACTGCACACCCAAGGACGTGCGCGGCGTGTACTCACGCTCAAAAACACCCTCCCAAGCGCCACTAGCCAAACTTACCACTAGCGTGACCAACAAAAATATCGCAAATAAAAGCAGGTAAGGCTGCCATTGCATCGGTTCAATAGCGAGCACTGGAAAAACTCCCAGCGGAGCGACCGCCGATAGGCCAACGCTAACCAATAAAGAACGAATTAAGATTTTTTGCTTCATGTGTACTGCAACCAAGGTTAATGTTAAAACTAAAAATAAAGCGCCCAAGCAAAGCTATATCAAGCTCAGGCGGATTACGATTGTTGCACAATCGCCCACATTACGTGAATGCAATATGACGAAAGTCCACACAAAAGAGACGACACATGACCCCATCAACTGATGAAAGCCCTTTGTTTGAACCGCACAACAGAACGTGGATCAGCGAAACCATCCCTCACATGGGCGCGGCTTTCAGCCTGAAAACCACGCAAAAGCTGGATGAAATCCAAAGCCCGTTCCAGAAAATCGCCGTGTACGCCACCGAGCACTGGGGGAATCTGATGGTGATCGACGACGCTTTTATGCTTACCAGCCTGGAAAACTTCGTCTACCACGAAATGGTCAGTCATCCTGCGCTCTTCACCCACCCGAACCCCAAAAACGTCGTCATTATCGGCGGCGGCGACTGCGGCACACTGCGCGAGGTTTTAAAGCACCCCGGCGTGGAAAAAGTCACCCAAATTGACATCGACGAACAGGTCACGCGCATGGCGGAAAAATGGTTTCCTGAGCTCTGCGACTCAAATACCGACCCGCGCGCCAATCTGCGCTTTGACGATGGCATCAAATTCATGCGCGAAGCCGCTGACGCGAGCGCCGACATTATTATTGTGGACTCCACCGACCCCGTTGGCCCGGCCGAAGGTCTTTTTGGCCCGGCATTTATCGCCGACTGCTACCGCGTACTGCGCGAGGGCGGCATTATGGTCAGCCAAAGCGAATCGCCGTTTTACCACATGGATGTGCTGCAAAACGTTCATCGCGCCATGCTTCGCGCAGGCTTTTCTGACCGCCGCGCCCTGCTTTTCCCGCAACCCGTTTATCCCGGCGGTTCGATCACCTGCACTTTGGCTAGCAAGCGTCTGCCGCTGGATAGCTTTCGCAAAACCAGCGCCGCCGCCAAAACCTTCCCCACCCGCTATTACAACGTCGGCATCCATCAAGGCGCACTCACGCCGCCGGAATTTGTGCGCGTAGCGTTAGAGGCGATTTAACGCATGATTGTAGGCGCGACAGATTCGCACAACAGCTTTTTTGAGTGACGCTGTGCGACAAGTCACACCTACACCGAATTATTTCGTACAATCAGCCGCTTGCGATTTCCTGTTTGAACTAAGCCATGCTCTATCCTGAAAAATTCGATGTCATTGTGATTGGTGGCGGCCATGCCGGTACTGAAGCCGCACTGGCCGCTGCGCGCACGGGTGCGAAAACGCTACTGCTCACCCACAACATTGAAACCGTCGGTGCCATGAGCTGTAACCCGGCGATTGGCGGCATTGGCAAAGGGCATCTGGTCAAAGAAATTGACGCGCTGGACGGGGGCATGGCGCGGGCGGCGGATCGGGGCGGCATCCAATTCCGCACGCTGAATGCACGCAAGGGGCCGGCGGTGCGTGCCACCCGCGCGCAGGCCGACCGCAATCTTTACCGGCTGGCGATTCGTGACATGGTGGAGCATCAGCCCAATCTGCACGTTTTTCAACAGGCCGCCGATGATTTGATCGTCGAAGGCGAGCGCGTGGCGGGCGTGGTCACCCATACCGGCATCCGCTTTCAGACGCGCAGCGTGGTGCTAACAGCGGGCACGTTTTTGGGCGGCAAGATTCATGTCGGCATGGACAACTACGCCGGTGGGCGCATGGGTGACCCACCTTCAATCGCACTTGCGCAGCGTTTGCGCGAGCTGCACCCGCGTGTGGATCGCCTGAAAACCGGCACACCTGCGCGCATCGACAGCCGTTCGCTGAATCTTGCCGTGATGGACGAGCAGAAGGGCGACGAGCCACGCCCGGTGTTTTCGTTTCTGGGTCATCGCGCCGAACACCCGCGTCAGGTGAGCTGCTACATCACGTATACCAACGAACGCACCCACGAGATTATCCGTGGCGGGCTGGATCGCTCACCGATGTATGCGGGCGTGATTGAAGGCATTGGCCCACGTTATTGCCCGTCGATTGAAGACAAGGTAGTGCGCTTTGCCGACAAGGATCGGCATCAGGTCTTTGTCGAACCCGAAAGCCTGACTTCGACCGAAATCTACCCCAACGGCATTTCCACCTCGCTGCCGTTTGATATTCAACTCGCCATGATTCGTTCGATTGCGGGCTTTGAAAACGCGCACGTCACCCGTCCCGGCTACGCGATTGAATACGATTATTTTGATCCGCGTGATTTGAAGCCCACCTTGGAAACCCGTGTCATCAACGGCTTGTTTTTTGCCGGGCAAATCAACGGCACCACGGGCTACGAAGAAGCCGGGGCGCAGGGCTTGGTGGCCGGGGTGAATGCTGCGCGCGCCGCCAAGGGTTTGGATTTGTGGTCGCCGCGCCGCGAAGAAAGCTACATCGGCGTGATGATTGACGACCTGATTACCCTCGGCACCAAAGAACCCTACCGCATGTTTACCAGCCGCGCGGAATACCGTCTGCTGCTGCGTGAAGACAATGCCGATCTGCGCCTGACCGAAATCGGGCGTGATCTAGGTCTAGTGGGCGAACGCCGCTGGCGCGCATTCAATGAAAAACGTGAAGCGATTGAGCGTGAACAGCAGCGATTGAGCGAGATCATGGTGACACCTAACAGCCCTGCCGGTTTGGCCTTACTTGAGCGCGGCCTAGTGTTTGCGCGCGAATCGCTCGCCATTGACCTGCTCAAGCGCCCGGAATTGGATTATGCGCACGTGGTCAACCTGCCGGGGCTCGAAACTGACCACGTAAGTGAACAAGTCGCCGATCAAGTCGAAGTCCAAGCCAAATACGCAGGCTATCTCGACATTCAACGCCAAGAAATCGAGCGTTCACGACGCAATGAAGACACACTACTACCTGACGCACTGGATTTGGATGCGATTAGCGGCTTGTCGAATGAAATCAAACAAAAACTTAAAGCACATCGCCCCTCCACGCTGGGGCAGGCTTCGCGCATTCCCGGCGTGACCCCGGCGGCCATTTCGCTGCTGCTGGTCTCGTTGAAAAAGCAGTCCAAAATCAAGGCGGCCTCATGAGCTTGGCTTTCCCGCGCGCCGCCTGCGCCGAGCGTCTCAAGGCCGGACTGGCTGAAATCGACCTCGCGCTTGATGAGACCACTCAAGCCCGCCTGCTCGACTACTTGGCGCTCATGGACAAATGGAATCAGGCGTATAACCTGACCGCCATCCGCAAGCCGCTGGAGATGGTGGACAAACATCTGCTCGACTCGCTGAGCCTGCTACCTCATGTCAAAGACGCGCCGCTACTCGACGTTGGCGCGGGAGCGGGTTTGCCGGGGCTGGTCATCGCACTCATGCGCCCCAGTGTTGAGGTCACCCTCGTCGATGCCGTGGCCAAAAAAGTGCAGTTTATGCAGCATGTTATCCGCACTCTGCAACTGTCTAACGCCCGGGCTATCCATAGCCGGATCGAGGATATGCACGGCCACTACCCGCAAATCACCAGCCGCGCCTTTGCCAGCCTGAGCGACTTTGTCAGCCTCACGCGCCCCTTACTCAGCCCCGGTGGAACATGGCTCGCCATGAAGGGGCAGATTCCACAGGATGAGCTGCACACACTGCCCGCATGGGTTAAAGTCGTAGCCACGCCTGCGCTTTGCGTCCCTGCCGCGCTTGGCGAACGCCACCTCATTTTGCTGACTGACCAGGACACGCCATGACCCGCATTTTTGCCATTGCCAACCAAAAAGGCGGTGTAGGAAAAACCACCACCGCCGTCAATCTGGCGGCGGGACTGGCGCTCGGTGACAAGCGGGTGTTGTTGATCGACCTTGATCCACAAGGCAATTCCACCACGGCCTGCGGCTTGGACAAGCATGCCATCCACCCCACCGCCAATGAACTTCTGTTGGGCGAACACGACATCGCCGCCTGCATTCACCCCAGCCAATGCGGCGATTACCACGTGATCCCCGCCAATGGCGAGCTCACCACCGCAGAGGTGCGCCTGGTGAGCAAAATCGGCCGCGAAATGGTGTTGCGTCTTGCGCTGCAAAACATCCTTGATCGCTACGACATCGTGCTGATGGATTGCCCTCCCGCATTGAACATCCTCACAGTCAATGCTCTCGTCGCCGCGCAGGATGTCATCGTGCCAATGCAGTGCGAATATTTTGCGCTGGAAGGACTTTCGGCGCTGATGGGCACGATTGAACAGGTGCGCGCCGCTGTAAACCCCGGCCTGCATATTTTTGGCGTGCTGCGCACCATGTTCGATGGGCGCAATAATCTGAGCCAAGAGGTTTCCCAGCAGCTTGAAGCGCATTTTGGTGCAACGCTATTTGAGACCGTCATCCCGCGCAATGTGCGCCTCGCCGAAGCGCCCAGCCACGGGCTTTCGGTGATTGCCTACGACCCAAGCTCCAGCGGGGCGCAGGCCTATGTGCAACTCGCGCAAGAAGTGATGCAACGCATGATGGAAACCAATACATGAGCACCGCCAAACGTGGCCTGGGGCGCGGTCTGGGCGCGCTGCTATCTTCTGCCGAAGCCCCGCGTGAGGGCGAAATTTTGTCCTTGGCAATTAGCCGCATTCGCCCCAACCCGTGGCAACCGCGCCAAGTATTCGATGCCGAAATGCTCGAACAGCTCGCCCAATCCATTCGGAGCCAAGGCTTGCTGCAACCAATCGTGGTGCGCCCGGCGGGAGACGACTACGAACTGATTGCGGGCGAACGCCGCTGGCGTGCCTGTGGTCTGGCTGAACTCACTCACCTCCCCGCCGTGGTGCGTCATGTCGATGATCGCACCACCGCCGCGCTGGCGCTGGTGGAAAACCTGCAACGCGAAGACTTGAATGCGCTGGAAAAAGCGCTCGGTATCAAGCGCCTGATTGATGATTTTGGCCTGACGCATCAACAAGCCGGCGAGGCGCTCGGGCATTCACGCGCTCATGTGAGCAACCTTTTACGCCTGCTCGACTTGACTCCCGCCGTGCAAGGCCTGGTAGAAAGCGGCCAGCTGGATATGGGTCATGCGCGTGCGCTCCTGCCGCTGACAAAAGCTCAGCAAGAAGAATTAGCTGAAAAAATTGCCGCACGCCCAATGTCAGTGCGCGAGGTCGAGGCTGCGGTCAATCGACTCTTGCTTGCCAAAGATGAAGCGCCAGCCCGCCAAATCAAGCCCGATGCAAATATCAGCGCGCTCGAACGCCGCTTGAGTGAGCATTTGGGAACCGCCGTCGAAATCCGCCACGGCCAACGCGGCAAGGGCAACATTGTGCTGCGCTATGGCTCTTTGGATGATCTGGATGCCCTGCTTTCACGCTTGAATATCGTAAGCAGTACGACCGAATAAAAACGTGTGTGGTCTGATTACGACGCATACACGCAAAACCCCTAGGCAAAATGACCAAGCCTCTCCTACACTCGCAAATAATTTCGTTACAAAGCCCACTCAAGGGCACGACCTAGGCACGAGGGCATCGCATGGCGCAGGCGAAAAAACTGGACAAGGAACGTATCGGTGACAACAAAGTCACGTGGTCTTGGGAAGGCAAAGGCAAAAAAGGCGAGGTTATTCGCGGTGAAGTCCTTGCCGTAAGTGAGATCCAAGCCCGCGCTTCCTTGCGTCAGCAAGGCGTGATGGTGCTCAAAATCAAGAAAAAGCCCAAGGCCTTGTTCAGTAGCGGCAAGCCGGTCGAACCTGGCGATATTGCCGGTTTTGCGCGCCAATTAGCCGTGATGATGCAAGCGGGTATGCCACTGCTCCAAGGCTTGGAAATCATTGCGCAAAGCTCTGAAAAGCCCTCCATGACCAAGCTGGTTACGGCGATTAAAGATGATGTTTCCGGAGGTATTTCGCTCGGTAACGCACTTAAAAACCAACCGCTGTACTTCGATAATCTTTTCGTCAGCCTGGTGATTGCGGGTGAAAACGCCGGTGCGCTGGAAGCCATTCTTGAGCGTATTGCCGTCTACAAGGAAAAATCTGAAAGCCTGAAAAAGAAAATCAAAAAAGCGCTGACATACCCGATTGCCGTATTAGTGGTTGCGTTTATCGTGACGGCGATTCTGTTGATCTTTGTGGTACCCGTTTTCGCCGAGGTGTTTGGCAGCTTTGGTGCTGAGCTTCCGGCTTTTACCCTGTGGGTACTTGGGCTTTCCAAGGCATTCCAGGCCTATTGGTGGGCGATTTTCGGTAGTATCGGCGCTGCCATTTTCACCTTCACCTACTTCAAAAAGCGCTCCAAAGCCTTCCAGATATTTCTAGACAAGCTCATTCTGCATATTCCGCTGGTCGGCCCGCTAACGCACAAAGCCGCTGTGGCGCGTTTTGCGCGCACGCTGTCCACCATGTTCGCCGCCGGTGTGCCGCTGGTTGAGGCTATGGGCTCGGTGGCCGGTGCGACCGGTAACTATGTGTATGAAACGGCTGTATTAGACATGCGCGACATGACCGAACAAGGCCAGGCCATGCGCATCTCCATGCAGCAATCCGGCTTATTCCCGATGATGGTGATCCAAATGATCGGTATTGGTGAAGAAACTGGCGAAATCGACAAGATGCTGAGCAAGGTTGCTGATATTTATGAAGAAGAAGTGGACAACATGGTCGATGCGCTGGCCAGCCTGATGGAGCCGATGATTATGGCCTTCCTCGGCGTGGTGGTTGGTGGCTTGGTCATTGCCATGTACCTGCCAATCTTCAAGCTCGGTTCGGTGGTTTAACCTTGATGGAAAACGCCTCAACCCTGGAGATCATTGCCGCGTACCCCTTGATGTTTTACTCCGTGACTGCGCTGCTTGGCCTGCTGGTCGGCAGCTTCCTCAATGTGGTCATCCTGCGACTACCGAAAATGATGGAAGCACGCTGGCACAGTGAATGCCGCGAGTTGCTTGGGCACGCGCACGACGAGGAGAGCGAAAAGGCCACAGCCTTCAATATCGCCTACCCAGCCTCGCACTGCCCAAGCTGCGGGCACGAATTGCGCTGGTGGGAAAATCTTCCGCTACTTAGCTACATCCTCCTGCGCGGACGCTGCTCGTCCTGCAAAACCCGCATCTCGCCGCAATACCCCTTGGTCGAAGCGGCAGGGGCAGGTTTGGCAATCTTGGCGGCGTTTTTTATCCCCTTCGGCTGGCCTTTGCTCTTTGCTTTGGTGCTGGTCTGGGCTTTACTGGCACTGACCGTCATTGACCTCAACACCATGCTGCTGCCCGATCAAATCACCCTGCCACTCGTGTGGCTTGGACTATTGGTCAATATTGGCGGCACATTCACCAGCCTGCCGGAAGCCGTCATCGGCGCAGCGGCAGGCTACATGACGCTCTGGCTGGTGTATCAGGGCTTCAGGCTACTCACCGGCAAGGAGGGCATGGGTTTTGGCGATTTCAAACTCCTCGCCGCGCTTGGTGCATGGATGGGCTGGCAGGCGTTGCCCGGCATTATTCTAATGTCCAGCCTCGTCGGCGCCATCGTCGGTATCAGCCTGATGCTGCTCCGCAAAAAAGATGCCAGCATGGCCATACCTTTTGGCCCTTACCTCGCCGCTGCAGGGGTGATCTGGTTCTTTTTTGGCAGCCAGATCAGCACCGCCTACCTTGGCGGTATCACGCCCTAAACGTCGCGCCGCCATGTTGACCATCGGCCTCACCGGCGGCATTGCCAGCGGAAAATCCAGTGTTGCCGCGCAGTTCGCCGCGCTCGGTGTGCCGATTATCGACACGGATCGGATTGCGCGTGAACTCGTCATTCCTGGGCAGCCAGCCCTGCAAAGCATTGTTGAACACTTTGGTGCTCAAGCTCTACACGCAGACGGCCAACTCAACCGTGCCTGGCTACGCCAACGCATATTTAGCGACCCAGAGGCGCGCGCGGCACTCAACGCCATCATGCACCCACGCATCCGCGCCCGTGTCGAGGATGAACTAGGAAAACTCAAGCAACCCTATGCCATCGTCGCCATCCCGCTGCTCGTTGAAAGCCAAAGCTACGACGACCTGGTGCAGCGTGTTTTAGTTGTTGACCTTGATGAAGCCGAGCAACTGCACCGCCTGATAGCACGCGACAAAATCAATGCAAACCAAGCCCACGCCGCGTTGAGTGCCCAGACCACCCGCGCTCAGCGCCTAGCCCGTGCGGATGATCTGATCGATAACAATGGCTCGCCCGAAGAGCTCGCGGCACAAATCAACCTCCTGCATGAGCATTACACCCAACTCGCCAAGGTATCTGTACGCCCATAATCGGCGATTAGGTCGCGTCGCCATGCTGCCGCAACGCCCCCGCCTCAACCTTCAGCCGCGCCCGCAAACGCCTGAACTCATCCTTGCTCAAACTATCGCGCATCAAGCTCACACCCAAATACCGCCCATCGTCGAGCCGCAAATCCAAAAACACCCACCACGGCAAAGAACGGCAGCCTTGCGCATTCAAACGCGCCCCCACCCACCGGCCTTGGGGTATCTCCAACTGCCACAAGTCACCCTTCCCCCATTGCAAGCGACGGAGAGGCGAGGGCTTATGCCAAGTCATCCACGCCGAAAGCACTAGCCCGCCACTCCCCGACACCGCCAACCACCACGGCAATACTGCAAGCCAAAGTGCCGCCAAAACCAAACCATGCGCCCACAGCAAGACCCAACGCATCCACATCGAAGGTTGAGGACGCAAAACCAGCAATGCTTCAGTTCGATTTTTCATATATTAGAATGATCAACACCTAGGCAAAACTAGATGTAGTGAAAAAAAATATTCCCATAAATTAAGTGCTATCCTAGATGATTTAACCTACCCCAAAAAAAGAGCCATTAATATGCATTATCTCCGCTCGCTTATCCTGCCTGTCATTAGCATGACTCTCCTTACGCCCTCATTCGCGGGCGACTTTATTTACACCATGCA
>DYLI01000037.1:11738-13162 GCA_020722165.1 Halothiobacillus neapolitanus
CTTGCTTTTGCCGATGGTTCGCGCCTGCAAATCGACCCCGATTCGACAGTCAGCTTTGATCGGCTGACGGCTTACGGCAATCAAGACATGGTGGACACGTCCTTGCGCCTGATACAAGGCTCTGTCGAATCGCGCGTGAGCAAGCGTCAAAGCCCTTCGCTCAAATTTGACATTCACACGCCGATTAGCCTTGCCTCGGTACGCGGCACCGATTACCGCGTGGCGTATACCGAAGCCAAGCACACTGGACGCGCTGAAGTGGTGACGGGCAACGTCCAGGTCAGCAACGCTTTGGGCCAGGTTCAACTTCCCGCACGCACGGGCAGCGTCTCGAAGCAAAATAAAGCGCCCAGCCCGCCTATCCCGTTACTCCCTGCCATGAATCTCAAGCCTGTTCCTGCCCTGGTCGAACACCTACCGCCCACGCTCCAGCTTAACCCCGTCGCTGGCGCAGTGCGTTATGAAGTTCAGGTGAGTCAAGATGAAAAATTCACTGCAATCATGGCGCAAACAGTTTTTGATCAACCCGTATGGCGCATCAGCGACTTGGCCGATGGTCAATACTGGTTGCGTATTCGCGCCATTGATAGCAACGGCTTGCGCGGCATGGATGCCGTTCACGCCATCACTGTGGCCGCACGCCCAGAATCGCCGTTACTGACGGCTCCCAAGCCCAAAGACATTGTGCTCGGCACGGATGCCAATCTCATCTGGACAGGATCCGCAGCAACCAAGCGTTATCACCTGCGCCTGACCCAGATGGGCAGTTCGCCAACCACGATCTTTGATGACACACTTGAATTTGACAACACACTTAAAGTCACCCAATACACCGTTCGCGACCTTAGCGAGGGTGATTATGAATGGCAAGTTGCCTCCATTAGTGCCGAGGGCAAGCAAGGACCTTTCAGCGAGCCGCAAACATTCCAACTGCGCCCTGCCCCCGCAACTGAGCCACCCGCTTTCGACGGCAATGTTTCAGAACTACGCTGGCGTGCTGTGGATAACGATGTTGTAGAAGTGCGCTGGCGTGCTGTGGATGGCGATGTCAGCTATGTGTGGCAATTTGCCCGCGACAGGGATTTTAACGACATGATTGAACAAGGCGTAAGCCGTACTTCGAGCCTAAGACTGCCACGCCCCGAGGGCGGCGACTACTTCCTGCGGATTGGTGTACAGAAGAACCCCAAAGACCCCCCTGTTTTCGGTGCAGCACAAAAAATGGAAGTCCCAACCAAATCGAGCAGGCTCATCCCCTTTGGACGCATGACCGCGCTTATCCTTTTGACATGAAATTGAATATGCGCGACTGGCTAAGGCACAGCCTGAGCAGCACGCCGATTCTTCTCGCGCTGCTACTAACCTGGTCCGGCGGACTGCCTTGGCTGGATTACGCATTTTATGATGCGCAGATTCGCCTGGCG
>DYLI01000038.1:0-7223 GCA_020722165.1 Halothiobacillus neapolitanus
GATTCAACACCGCCAAATTGCTATTCGACTTGACCGCAAAACACACCAAATGCGCGTGCTCGCCAAACGCGGTGTCGTAAGCTCGGAAATTCGCCTCAATGGCCGCGCGTGAATAAACATAAGTCGGTGTGCCATGCGCTGCCGCAATCGCGGGCAGAGCAACATCTTCGGCGTGCAACACGCCCTCACGCGACACAAAAGCAGAGTAGGAATTCGTCATATCAAAACTATCGCTCGAAAAAAGTGCGCGGATTATCCTACGCCCCGGCGTTTTCAGCCATGCCCGATGATGGCGCAGCCTACTTCGCTTGTGACACGCCGCTGGTCGCCGCCTTATCGGGCAAATACAAATCGCCCTTTTGCCCGCAGGCACTGAGAAAACCAAGCAAAACCAGGGTGGTTAGAAAATAACTTAAGCGCATAATCAATCCCCTCATAAAATTTTGCAGAGCATACCCTGTGCAGCCCACATCCCCACAAATAAAACCAACTGCATCGCAGTCTTTCACCTGGCGCGGCATTTCAAATTGGGCGTTGGAACACAAAACCGCACTGATTCAAGCCAATATTGTCGCCATTCTCGCCGCTGCCGCCAGCATCCCACTGCCCATGCTGTTACCGCTGTTGGTGGACGAAGTTTTACTGCACAAGCCGGGCTTTCTGGTGCACACCACACAAGCCATCTTCCCCGAAAGCTGGTGGGGGCCGGTGTTGTATGTTGTCGCTGTGATGATTTTGACTTTGCTATTGCGTCTGATCGCACTTGGTTTGAACGTATTTCAAATGCGCGCTTTCACTCAGATCAGCAAAGATGTGAGCTATCGCCTGCGCTCGGCCTTGCTGGATAAACTCGGTCACGTGTCGATGGCCGAATACGAGACCCTGGGTTCCGGCGGCGCAGCCTCTCGCCTGAATGTGGACGTGGAAACCATCGACAGCTTCCTTGGTCAGACGGTGGCGCGTTTTTTGGTTAATATCCTGATGCTGATCGGCACGGCGGCGGTGTTGCTCTATATCAACTGGCAACTCGCGCTGATTATTTTGCTCTTCAACCCCTTGGTGATCGTGCTCACCATGCAGATGGGCAAGCGGGTCAAAGAGCTGAAAAAGCGCGAAAACACAGCCTTTGAAACCTTCCAGCAAGCCCTGACCGAAACGCTGGACGTGATGCAGCAAGTGCGCGCCGCCAACCGCGAAAAGCACTATCTGGCGCGCGTGACCGAATTCGCCCGCGATGTGCGCGACCAGGCTACTGCCCATGCCTGGCAAAGCGACGCGCTTAACCGCCTGTCGTTCATGGTCTTTCTATTTGGCTTCGATATGTTCCGCGCCGTCGCCATGCTCACCGTGGTGTTCTCGGATCTGTCCATCGGCGTGATGATCGGCGTGTTTGGCTACCTGTGGTTCATGATGGGACCGGTGCAGGAACTGCTCTCGGTGCAATTCGGTTGGTACGGCGCTAATGCGGCGTTGACCCGGTTGAATGCCCTTGCCGAACTGAAACCCGAACCTGACTATCCTGCCCTGCACAACCCGTTCGAGGGCAAGCAAGCCGTCGGCGTGAGTCTCGTTAATGTGCATTTTGCCTATCGTGATGACCAACCGGTGCTTGACGGCGTGAGTCTGGAGATCGCACCGGGCGAAAAAGTCGCCCTAGTCGGTGCCAGCGGTGGCGGCAAATCCACCTTGGCACAAGTGTTACTTGGGCTGTACGCGCCGCAATCCGGCGAAGTTTTATATGACAGCATCCCGATTGAACACATTGGTTTACCACGCGTGCGCGAACATGTTGCCGTGGTGCTACAACAACCCGCCCTGTTCAACGACAGCCTACGCGCCAACCTCACCCTGGGTTACGATTACGCCGATGATGCGTTGTGGCAAGCGCTGGATGTGGCTGAACTGCGCGAAACCGTCAACGCCATGCCCGACGGCCTGGATACGCTCGTCGGACGGCAAGGCATACGCCTTTCCGGCGGCCAACGCCAACGCTTGGCGATTGCGCGCATGGTGCTGAGCAAACCCTCTATCGCCATCCTCGACGAAGCCAGCTCAATGCTCGACAACTCGACCGAAGCAAGGGTTCACGCCAATTTGCGCCGCGTATTAGCGGGCTGCACCGTCATCATCATCGCCCACCGCCTTTCCGCCGTGCGCCAGGCCGACCGCGTACTGGTATTTGAAAACGGGCGCATCGTTGAACAGGGCGAACACAATGCTCTGCTGGAGCAAGGCGGGCTGTATCACAAACTCTATGGGCAAGAGGCCGAGTGAATAAGCGCTAAACGCCGCCCTCG
This sequence comes from Halothiobacillus neapolitanus, assembly GCA_020722165.1. Taxonomy (GTDB): domain Bacteria; phylum Pseudomonadota; class Gammaproteobacteria; order Halothiobacillales; family Halothiobacillaceae; genus Thiofaba. The sequence goes on from DYLI01000038.1 coordinate 2,298, forward strand.
GCATTGCTTTGGCGCAACTGCTTAATCAGACCATCAATGCCCACGCGGGGCACATCTTGCGCAAAGGTATTGCGGTAATTGGTGACTAGGCTGACCTCATCAATGACCACGTCGATAATCTTCCACGTGCCCTGCTCGTTTTTTCGCAAACGGTAGGCCACTGGAATCGGCATCCCTGATTTGGCCTGAATCTCGGTACGCACCAAGGCTTCCTTGGGATCGGTTTCGGGGCGCATGGGGAAATAGCTCACCTTTTGCCCGTCATATTCGCCCAAGGATTTGGAATAGGTGCGCACCAGTAATTCACGAAATTCCTGAGTAAAGGCGGCCTGTTGTACGGCGGTAGCCTTGCGCCAATTCACTGCCAACACCAATTTACTCATGGTCTGAAAATCGATATGTGGCAATACGATTTTCTCAACCAAAGCATTCACGATTTTGGGGTCAGATTTAATTTTTTCGCTATTGTCTTTAATCGCCGCAAGAACTTCGTCAGAAGTTGTTTTAACAAGGTTCATGGCACTTTCATCCACCGTGGATGCCGCCTGCAAACTTAGCGAAGAGCCAAGAGCCAACAATGCAGCAATAAATACTCGACGTGACAGAATCATGACTTCAACTCCGTATATTTCCAACCTACTTATTTCCACTCGCCCAGTGCATGACGTAATTGTGCCACCTGCATATTGTAATCATTGATACCTAAAAGGTAATCACCATACATGGTGGTATAGGTACGGAAGGCTTCAACCAGCAAGGAAATATCCACCGCCCCAGCTTCACTATCCAAAAATACCGTCGTAAACCAGCGGCGACCGGCAATAAACCCTTCTTTTAATTGCTGCACAGCTTCTGCGCCACCTTTGGAACGGTGATAGGCTTCAGCCACCTGAAAGGGAATGCCGATACGCGCAAAATTGGCTTTTTCAGTCACTTCACGCAAATCAGCTTCCGCCTGGCGTGTTTGTGCATTCACCAAACCCGGGCGAATATTCCAGCCCACGCCCAATACTGGCGCGGCGTAGGCATGATTAAAGTTATCGAAGATGTAGGGATTATCCAAGGTATCCCGCCCCGGCGCGACTGCCGCACCGCCCACCACGGCGGCATACACATCAGGATACATCTCAGCCCGGCGCGCCTTGACCAGCGAACGCAAGGCGGTCATCCCGGCCTCGACTTGCGCCATTTCCTCACGCTGTGCCAAAGCCACTTTAACCAACTCATCCACCGAACCTTCGGGCAAGGCCACCGGCTCGATATGTGCATCATTGATGTCTAACTGTGCCGAGAGTGGCACGCCGACCAAGGTTTTCAAGCCATCCATCGACACGGCTTCAATGGCTTTGGCTTGGGCAAGATAACGCCCCACCGAGCCGCGCACGGCTTGAACCGCGTACAAATTACCTTCGGAAACAGTTTTGCCGGATACCTTGCGTTTTTCAATTCCTGCAATAACCGTATCCACTTTGGCAAGCAAATCGATCAGAAATACTTTCGTGTCACGCGCCGTCAAGTAACCATAATATGCACGACGCACGTCCAACTGGGTTTGCGCCCGTGTTAAGCGCACATCACCCTCGCGCACCTGAATATTATTTTTAGCTGCATCGGAATAATTATCCACTTTGCCAAAAGTAAACAGCGGCTGAATCAGGGCAAACTGCAGACCTGCCAAGACTGAAATACCGTCATCAAACTTGCCCGCATCGTCACGCAAGGTGCAGGTGGTACAGGTTGTCGCACCATTTTGAAAAATTCCCCCGTCCACACCGGGAACCGCCGAGACATACGCATTGGCATCAATACGCACGCCTGCGCGCCCATAAACCTCATCCAGCAACCCGCGCGCGCGCTCGACCACCGCCTCACGCTCCTTGATACGCGGATCGGCGTTCAGAGCCATGTCCACCGCCTGATCTAAACTTACGCTCTGCGCCCATGCAGCTCCTGGCACAGTGCATACCAAAGCCAGCACAAGCACAGGATGCAATGAATGCCCAAAAATACTCTTAACAGTAACCATAGCGTTCACCCCAAGTTATTTCTTGTCGCCTTCGGCGGCCTTGTTAAATAAAAACTGACTAATCAAGGTTTCTAAAACAATGGCAGATTGAGTCAAGGCAATACGATCGCCTGATTGCAGTACCGTATCTTCTGCACCCGGTGAAATGCCAATATATTGCTCACCCAAAAGACCGGAGGTATAAATGGCCGCCGAGCTGTCTTTAGGGAAAATTGTGTATTTTGACTCGATATTCATACCCACAACGGCACGAAAGCTATGCGGATCAATCGAAATATTTTCAACACGACCTACGACCACACCACTAAGCTTAATGGGGGCGCGTACTTTCAAGCCGCCAATATTATCGAACTCAGCCATGACGACATAACCCTGACCTGAAGGCAAGCTCAACAAATTACTTACATTGAGCGATAGCAGGGTCAATGCCGCAATTCCAAGTGCAACAAACAATCCAACCCAAATATCACGCATATTATTTTCTTGCATTAAAAAGACCTAAGTGAGAACGCTTCATACATTAAACATCAGCGCCGTCATAATAAAATCCAAACCCAGTACCGCAAGCGAAGTATTCACTACGGTGCGCGTGGTCGCCCGACTTACGCCCTCAGCCGTGGGCAGGCAATCATAGCCCTCATACAGGGCAATCCAAACGGCCACCACCCCAAAAACAATACTTTTAATGATGCCGTTAACAATATCTTCGCGGAAATCAACTTGGGATTGAATTTGCGACCAATACGAACCCGCATCAACACCCAACAAGCCCACGCCAATCGCAAAACCTCCCAACACGCCGACCAGCGAAAACAACGCCGCCAGTAGTGGCATAGCCATCACGCCCGCCCAAAAACGCGGCGCAACCACGCGTTTGAGTGGATCCACCGCCATCATCTCCATGCCGGCGAGTTGTTCAGTGGATTTCATTAAACCCAATTCTGCCGTTAACGCTGAACCCGCGCGCCCGGCAAACAGCAACGCCGTGAGTACCGGCCCCAATTCACGCACCAAAGACAGGGCAACCACCACGCCGAGCGACTCCGCCGAACCGTAGGTGGCCAAAATTGAATAACCCTGCAAGCCCAGCACCATACCGACAAACGTCCCGGCCACCAGAATGATTTGTAACGACAGCACGCCAACTTGATAGAGCTGATCCACAATCAGACGTGGCCGCAGCAGGGACGCAGGCAACGCGGGGAACAACGCCAACATGAAGACAAACCAACGTCCCATGCGCGCCAAGGCATCAAGCACCGCTCGACCCAAGTGCGCCAGCACATTCAACACCGGGCGCATCATGCGCTGTGCTCAAGCGATGTAGAAAGATAAAAATCGTCCTGCAAGCTCGCAGCCGGATATTGAAACGGCACCGGACCATCGGCCGAACCCTGCATAAACTGACGCACCCAAGGCGATGTTTCCGCCTGAATCTCCTGCGGCGTACCCGAGGCAATCACTCGCGCATCTGCCAACACATATAAATGATCGGCAATCGACAATGTTTCGGCCACATCATGCGAAACCACCATACTGGTCAAATTTAAGGCCGCATTCAAATCACGAATCAGGCGCACCAACACACCCAAGGTGATCGGGTCCTGGCCGGTAAAGGGTTCATCAAACATGACCAAGCTAGGGTCAAGCGCCAAAGCACGCGCAAAAGCCACACGCCGCGCCATGCCGCCGGATAATTCAGCGGTTTGCAAATCTCGCGCCCCGCGCAAGCCTACCGCGTTGAGTTTCATCAACACCAGATCGCGAATCATCGACTCGGGCAAACGTGTGTGTTCGCGCAGAGGAAAAGCCACGTTTTCAAACACCGATAAGTCAGTCAGCAACGCACCATGCTGAAACAGCATCCCCATACGTTGACGCAGTGCAAACAAGGCGCTGCGTGACAGCGCATGAACATTTTGCCCGTCCATCCAAATTTCGCCGGAATCAGGACGCAACTGCCCACCGATGAGTTTCAATAAAGTCGTTTTTCCGGTGCCGCTCGGCCCCATAATGCCGGTGATTTTTCCACGCGGTATCGTCAGGCTGATGTCATCAAAAATCAGTCTGGAACCGCGACGAAAACTCAGGTTTTTGATTTCGATTAAAGGCTGGTCATGCTGCACGGCGGCGCTTGGAGGCGGCATCATTGCAAACCCAGCAGAGCACGCATCGAACGCATACCCTCAAGGCGAGCCAGCATTTTCAATGGCTCATCCTGTACCAAAATCGTTGCCTTGCCACGCAAAGCCAAAGCATCCATCCCAGCACGCAGGCTGCGTTGCTGGCTACGCAAGCTCAGTTCAGTCAAAACACCTTCAGGTTCCGCACCCAGCATCACCAAGGGTGCCGTCGTGGTATCCATCACGGCCTGAAAATCCGGCATGGCATGCGGCACCAAACGCCCGGCATGGAGCCCATAGCATGGAATGCCGTCTGGAACCATCAAACCCAGTACCGACATGCACGCCTCCGAAGCTACGCTGAGTAAAATCGAACCCAGACGCGGCTGCAAGAGAGTCAGGCGATCGGCAATGTCCGCAAACACATCCTTGTCACCCCTCAACACCAACGCAGGCATGACCAAATGAAAGCGAAAAGCATCATGGGTATCTTCAACCCATTGCTCCATTTCGCTCATCGGGGTCTTCATCCACCCCGCCGAGTTCAAACCCACAGCATCAAATTCATTGGAATAAAAGGTCAAATGCCATTCTTCTGGCAGATCATCTGCATAAAAACGCCCGTTCCAGTTAGCATGCCGCCAATCCCATGCACCCAAGGCAATGGCCGGCGTGGGCTTTACAGCTTGGCTCATGTCGAACCATCCAATTCACGCACCAAGCGAAAACTCAAATTCAAGTCAAACTCAGCACGTTCGCGATACCAACGCGCTGCAC
>DYLI01000038.1:7323-13011 GCA_020722165.1 Halothiobacillus neapolitanus
CGAAAACTCAAATTCAAGTCAAACTCAGCACGTTCGCGATACCAACGCGCTGCACTGCGCGCCATGCCCGGCGCATCAAACCACGAACCACCACGCACTACACGCAAACGCTCATCACCTTCAAGCCAGGGCTCATGTGCCACACGCGGGATACCGGGGTATTGTTCGCGCCAATGGTCGAGCACCAACTCCTGCATATTGCCGTGCATTTCATGCACACCCCACGCATTAGCAGGCAGGCTGCCGACCGTGACCGGACGACTGAGGCCACAAAAGTAGAAACCGCGCGTGCAATGCAGGCCGCCGGAACAGTTCACCTCACTGCGATGAATCTTGTCACCAAAGGCAAACGCCGTTTCCGTGCCTGCTCGCGCCGCATATTCCCACTCGGCCTCAGTCGGCAGGCGATAGCGTTGCCCTGTTTGCTCAGAGAGCCACGCGGCATAGGCCTCGGCATCGACAAAACACACGTTGAACACCGGAAATTGAGCGTCCTCCCAGCTATAGTGACGTGGGCGCGGATAGCCCGTAGCCGCACAAAAACGCGCGTAATCACCCAAAGTCACACAATGGCGCATCAAGGCGAAATCTTGTTGCACCGTGACTTTATGTTGTGGGCCTTCGCTGTCTTGTCGTGCGAACTCCTTGAGTGGTGAGCCCATAAAAAAGGCTCCAGCTGGGATGACAGCCAAAGCCACCTCAAAGCTTGCATCCTCTAAAGATACCTGCTCAGCAAAGTGCGCAGACACCCCATGACGCTGCGCCGCTGCATGTTGAGCTGCCGTGGCCTGGGTCAAGGCATCGTTTGCGCTCATTTAAATACCACCACGCAAGGCAACTTAGCGCAACTGATTGGAAAGCTGCTGACCCAATACGCTGCTGAACTGGGGCAAATCCTTATCACCCTTGATGTCCTGCATATTGATCTGCGTTTTTGCCGCACTCAAAGGTTTGAGGCTCAAGGTCAAAGTCAACGACGTGGTTCCGATCGTTGGCTTTAACTCCACGCCGCGCAGCACGACACCCTGATACAACTGGCGCGGATTCGGATGGCTTAACTGCATGGTTTCGCTGGCCAAATTGGCCTTCACAATATCAAAGCCCAAGCGCTCGACCGCTGCACGCGAACGGTTAAAAGCAACCGGCAAAGATTGGTCGAGCAACAGATATTGCTTGTTTTCTTCGTTGATGAAGCTGACGCGTGGCTGCAAGGACGCTGCAATTTGTGCTTTGGATTGCTCCTTGTCACCCGTCAAATAAACCATTAGACGCTCAAGCATTTCTGCATCGAACTCACGATTTTCCGGCGAATTAGACCAAGTAAAACCTTCATAATCCGCTTTGTTAATTGCATCCCTTTTCTCAGTCAAATCCATACGCTGACTGGTCAAAAATACGCGTGTTTGAGCATCGTTATCACCACGCTCAATACGGATACGCATACGATCCATATATTCAGGTTTGAAGAAGAAGTTGGTAATACCTTTCAGCAGCGAATCCCAGCCGGATTTTTCTGGTGCATTTTCGCCCTTACCGACCCAATCCGACTCCAATAAACCCAGCTTAGGATCTTGGCGCTGCAAGGGATAACCTTCCATCTGCATAAAAGCCTGCAATCGTGGCCACACTGTTTCAGGGACGGACTGCACATTGAGCCAGCGCGCATCAGGTGGACCTTCGATACTGACCAGCGCCGACTTGGGCAACACGCCGCTACTGACAATGCGCTCGCCCTTGGACGCATCCCCCACCGCCGAGGCCGCACGCGGCACATTGGTGTTCAAGGATGGATCAGGCGCTGTAAACGCTGGAGGAACTTCAAGATTCGGCAGGCTGCCATAACGCCGCGCATCACGCGGGTCTTCCTTACCCATACCCGGAATTGAGGAGCAGGCGCTCATGGTCAATACGATTGCCACAGGGATCCAAACTTTGTGCGTCAACGCGAGCGTAGGAACCTTAAATTGCATCTTTCTCAATCTCCAAGCCTTTTAATCATTAAATTACGCAGATACAACCGGAATATGTGCCGCATCCATCGCCTTGTACAAGGCTGCGTGGTGTTCCTGTGACAACCAAGTCAAGGGCAAGCGAACGCCCGCCTCAATCATCCCCATGGCGTGCAGCACAAATTTCACCGGAATAGGATTCGATTCGACAAACAGCTTCTGGTGCAGTTCCGCCAAGGGCGCGTCAAGCGTTGCAGCACGTACCGCATCACCCGCAAGTGCCGCTTTACACATCTCCGCCATGGCGTGCGGTGCGACATTCGCCGTGACCGAAATCACGCCGCGCCCCCCCTGCAACATCACCTCACGCGCGATTGCATCATCCCCTGCGTAAACTGCCACCCGTTCACCAAGGCGCGTAATGAGCTCGTTGGTGCGCGTAAGCGAACCGGAGGCCTCTTTGATGCCGACGATATTCGCCACATCCGCCAGCCGTTCGACCGTACTTGGCTGCATATCGCAGGCAGTACGTCCCGGCACGTTATACAGCACCAGCGGAGCGGGAACGGCCTCAGCAATGGCCAGATAATGCCGATACAAGCCTTCCTGCGTGGGTTTGTTGTAATACGGAGTGACCAACAGGCAGCCATCCACACCTAAACTCACGGCGCTTGATGACAACTCAATGGCCTCGCGTGTGCTGTTGGCACCCGTGCCTGCGATCACGGGAATACGCCCAGCGACATACTCCAAAGTGTGCTCAATCACCGCAAGATGCTCGTTCACATCCAGGGTTGCGGACTCGCCCGTGGTCCCAACCGACACAATGACATCCGTGCCTTCAGCAATATGCCACTCGACGAGGCGTTTGAGCGCTGCAAAATCCAGCGCACCATCCGCCCGCATCGGGGTCACCAAAGCCACCATACTCCCATGAAACATGCCACTCATCCCCACGCAAAAACCCTGACTTAAAAGCTAAGCCAATCAATCGCAGCATACTACCCGCCGGACGGCTCGTGATGCAAGAAAAGTCCCAGCCGAACACACCTCACTTTACGCAGCCTGCCCGGCGTGTAAACTCAATAAAAATCAATTTGAAAACATCATGCAGACCTACCTCGCCCTCACCCTCCTTGGTCAAGACCATCTCAGTCTAATAGAACGCATTACCCGCCCGATTGCCCAGCATAAATGCCTGCTTCACGATTCGCGCATGGTCTCCTTGGGTCAGCAGGCCGCCGCTGCCATGCTGATTTCGGGTAGCTGGGATAGGCTTACACGGCTGGAAAATGCGCTCAAGCTCCTCGCCAAGGAGCATGACATGGCCTTGCACATGGTGCGCACCGAAGCACCCGCCCCGGCGGAAGCTGCCATGAGCTACGCGGTGGATGTTGTCGGCCTCAACACCCCCGACATGACCAATCAACTCGCCCAATTTTTCAGCGCCCAAGGCATCCACATTCGTGATATGGCAACCATGCCCTATAGCTCGCCCAACAATGCCACACCCATGCTGACCCTGCGCATGCAAATTGACGTGCCCGCCAACCTGCGACTGGCCTTGCTCAAGGAAGCCTTTTTCGATTTATGCGACGAACTCAACCTCGATGCCACGCTTGACCCGGTACGCTAACAGCATGTTGCACCTGTCTTCCCTGCCTCCGTGCCAACTGGATAGCACCCAAGGCATGCTCAGCCTGCCGGATGCTTTGCTCAATCAATGGCTGGTACTGTTTTTCTACCCCAAAAACAACACCCCCGGCTGCACCCAGGAAGCGCAAGACTTCGCGCTTCTCTATCCCGAATTCCAAAAAGCCCACACCCAGCTTTTCGGCATTTCACGCGACAGCCTCAAAAGCCACCACAACGCCCGCGCTCGCCTCAACCTGCCCTTCGACCTTATCAGCGACCCCGAAGAAATTGTGTGTCAATTTTTTGATGTCATCAAATTGAAACGACTCTACGGCAAAGAATATATGGGCATCGAACGCAGCACCTTTCTCATCAACCCCCACGGAGACATCCAAACCGCCTGGCGCAATGTCAAGGTCAAAGATCACGCAGAAAGTGTCCTCAACAAACTGAACGAATTGCAATCAACCTTTTAAAACCAAGGCCAATCCATGATTCATCACGAGCGTAACCGTCCCTGCCTCTTCGTTCTCGACACTAACGTACTCATTCACGACCCCTCCGCGCTGTTCCGCTTTCAGGAGCACAACGTTTTCTTGCCGATGGTGGTACTCGAAGAGCTCGACAACCTGAAAAAAGGTGTCTCCGAAATCGCACGCAATGTGCGCCAGTCCACGCGTTTCCTGGATGATTTGGTCGCCGATTCCAATAAAACCGAAATCGAAGAAGGCGTACTGATTAGCCATCCTTTCCGTGATGGCCGCCTACGCCACAGCTCCGGGCGCCTGTTCATCCAAACGCGCATCATGCGCACCGAGCTGCCAGACACCATGGCCGGCTTCAAAGCCGACAACGACATCCTCGCCGTCACCCTCGCCCTCATGCGCGAGACCAGCGACCGCCAAGTCGTGCTGGTGTCCAAAGACATCAACCTGCGCATCAAGGCCACCGTGCTCGGCATCATGGCCGAAGACTACGAAAACGATCAGGTGCTGGACGACGTTGACCTGCTCTACACCGGCATCACCGCCCTCCCTGCCGATTTTTGGAACACGCACAGCAAAGACCTGCACGCCTGGCAAGAAGAAGGTCGCAGCTACTACCGCATTCACGGCCCCCTGGCCGACGACTGGAACGCCAACCAGTTCATCTACCTCGACGGCGACAGCCCGTTTGAAGGCGTGGTGCGCGACCACGACGAAAACGGCGCGGCCATCGTCGAAGTCTGCAACAACTACACCCTGCCGAAAAACACCGTCTGGGGTATCAACGCACGTAACCGAGAACAAAGCTTCGCGCTGAATCTTTTGATGGATCCGCAAGTCGATTTCGTCACCCTGCTCGGCCAGGCGGGCACCGGCAAAACCCTGCTCACCCTCGCCGCCGCGCTAACGCAAACGCTGGAAAAAAACCTCTACTCCGAGATCATCATGACCCGCGTCACCGTTCCCGTTGGGGAGGACATCGGCTTTTTGCCCGGCACCGAAGAAGAGAAAATGACCCCATGGATGGGCGCGCTGATGGACAACCTCGAAGTCCTCACCCGCGTCGAAGGCGGCGGCTCGTGGGAGCGCCAGGCCACGCAGGATCTGGTGCGCGCTCGCATCAAAATCCGCTCGCTTAACTTTATGCGTGGCCGCACCTTCCAGAACAAGTTTCTCATCATCGACGAGGCACAAAACTTGACCTCGAAGCAGATGAAAACCCTGATTACCCGCGCCGGCCCCGGCACCAAGGTCATCTGTCTGGGCAACATCTCGCAGATCGACACGCCGTATTTGACCGAAACCACCTCCGGCCTGACCTACGTGGTCGATCGCTTCAAAGGCTGGCCACACGGCGGACACATCACCCTGCTACGCGGCGAGCGCTCACGTCTGGCGGAGTTTGCTTCCGAAACGCTGTAAAACTAGCCACACAACGAGCAGCGGCCTACTAATAAGGCAATCAGACAAAAATAAATCCCAATCGCTCGCGGTTGGGTTTTTTATTTTGTGGCACGTAGATTGAAGCTCCACCATATCGATATAAGCGGAGACAATCTTATGAATCTGCGCCAAATAGCGGACATAAAAAACCCCAGCGGTGAATGGCTGGGGTTTTT
>DYLI01000039.1:0-5667 GCA_020722165.1 Halothiobacillus neapolitanus
CCATTGGCATCAACTCGAAATTAGAAAAAGTGGCGCTGATTATTCCACAGAACGCCGTCCTAATGTCACCCGTGCATGACCCTGTAAATCGAGCAGCGACTCCACCGCCCCAAAACCCGCTGCACGCATGAGATTGGTCACCTCATTCGCCTGATCGTAACCGTGCTCAAGCAACAGCCAGCCGCCCGTTTTCAGGTGCGAGGGCGCACAGCTAATAATGGCGCGAATGGCATCCAGACCATCCGCTCCGGAAGCCAGTGCCAACGCTGGTTCAAAGCGCACATCGCCCTGCTTTAGATGCACATCATCCGCACGAATATAGGGCGGGTTGCTCACGATCATATCGAACTCATCACCCGCCAAGCCGTTGCACCAACTGCCCAAACGAAAATCCACATTTAAGCCCGAGGCTTGTGCATTCGCCCGCGCCACAGCCAAAGCCTGCGGCGACACATCCACTGCCACCACCTGAGCATCCCGACGCTCATGCGCCAAAGCAAGCGCAATTGCTCCGCTGCCCGTGCCTAAGTCTGCCAATGCGCAAGCCCCGGCAGGCAAACGCGCCAAAGCCGCCTCAACCAGCAATTCGGTCTCCGGACGCGGAATCAACACCGCTGATGACACCGCCAAATCCAGACCATAAAACCCACGCGAACCAATCAAATAGGCAATAGGTTCGCCCGCCACTCGCCGCGCCAGCAAGGCTTCAAACTTTGCCATTTCATCCGCCGACAACACCTTTTCCGGCCAAGTTAAAAGATAGCTGCGCGTTTTATTCAGCACATGCACGAGCAAAATTTCCACGTCGGCACGCGGGCTATCGGACTCAGGCAAACGCGACTGAGCCAAACGTAAAACGTGCGCAATTTTCAAGACTGAATCGCCCGCAACATGCTCAAAAGCTCAGGCACATCATCCCGCACAATGCTCCAAAGCGTGTCATCGTCCAGCCCAAGATAACCATGAATCAGTCGATTGCGGGTTGCGATAAGCATTCGCCACGGAATGTGCGCATACACGCTGCGCACTGCATCAGGGATATGCGTCGCTGCTTCACCAATCAGCTCAAGATTGCGCAAGATGGCATCATAAACCAGCTCATTTTCAACAAAATCGTCTTGCTCAAGACCTTCGCTGTAAGTCAGCACCTTTTGCGCGAACTCAATCATGTCCCCAAGATAAAATCGCCATGCGCGCTCGGTTTCCTCAAACATCCACCCGCTCCCGCTCGATAAAAGGGCGCAACTCCGCACGCAAGGCCTTGTCGGTCACTAGATCAACCGAACATCCAAGCACATCCTCCAAAAAAAACTGCACACCAAAATAACGCTTGGAAGTCGCCGGCTCCGCAAAACTGACCAAAATATCGACATCACTCTGTGCTGTCGCCTGATCACGCACCGTCGAACCGAACAATGCGAGGCGCGTGACACCAAAACGCCTTGCCAACTCCGGCTTGCTACGGGCTAGCAACTCCAAGGCACGTTGCTTATTCACTTCACCACCTCGTTTTGTCCCTGCGTTGGGTTTGAGCTTAGCGCATTTGGCGCAACCTCCATCAACTCCACCCCATTACCATCCGGGTCGCGGCAAAAAATCGACGCGCGCCCGGAACGGCTGCGCGTGAATGTCACCCCTGCCTCGTGCAATCGAGCCTCAAACGGCTCCAGCGCGACCACCCGCACGGCAAAATGCCGATCACGTCCGGCGTGCTCCACCCGGCCTTGGGTCGCGTCTTGATTAGGCAACTCCATTAAATGCAGCTGTTGCGCACCCAGAGCCAACCAGGCGCCGGGAAAGCCCAAATCGGGACGATCGATCAGCTGCAAGCCCAAGACATCTTGGTAAAAATGCAAAGCGCGCGCGGTATCCTCCACCAGCACGCTGACATGATGCAGCCCTAAAATCGTGTTCGCCAGCGTCATAATTCACCTGTTCGAGTATACTTCTGCGCCATTCTCTACCAGCTTTGTGCATTCATGAACCCCGATCTTGGCCATTTGCAGCCCTATCCGTTTGAAAAACTCGCCCAACTCAAGGCAGGCGCAACGCCGCCCGCGCATTTGGAGCACATTGCCCTATCCATCGGCGAGCCAAAACACGCCTCACCTCGCTTTGTGGTCGAAGAACTGATTCATCATCTGCATGGCCTTGGGCAATATCCGCTGACACGCGGCAATGAGGCTTTGCGGGAAGCGATTGCGGGCTGGTTGCGACGGCGATTTGGCGCAAACGTCAATCCGGCCACTGAAATTCTGCCCGTCTCCGGCACGCGCGAGGCCTTGTTTTCCTTTGCGCAATGCGTGGTTGACCGTCGCAGCAATCCGCTGGCCAAACCATTGGTATTAATGCCTAATCCGTTCTACCAGATTTACGAAGGAGCGGCTTATCTGGCCGGAGCCGAGCCGTGGTTTTACCCAACCCCAGCCGAAAACGGCTTTCTGCCCGACTTTGACAGTATTCCCGCCGAAGTTTGGGCGCGTTGCCAGATGATTTACGTCTGCTCGCCCGGCAACCCCACCGGCGCGGTACTGCCCGAATCCGCCTACCGCCGCCTGATTAAACTGGCGGATGCGCATGATTTCGTCATTGCCTCGGATGAATGCTATTCCGAGCTTTACTTCGCCGAGCCGCCCGTCGGCCTGCTTGAAGTCTGCGCCAAACTTGGCCGCGACACCTTCGCCCGCTGCGTGGCGTTTCATTCACTCTCCAAGCGTTCCAACCTGCCCGGCTTGCGTTCAGGCTTTGTGGCGGGCGATGCAAACATCCTCAAAAATTACCACCTCTACCGCACCTACCACGGCTGCACCCTGCCCCCGCCCACTCAGGCGGCGAGCGCAGCAGCCTGGAGCGACGAGGCGCACGTTATCGAAAACCGCGCGCTTTACCTGGACAAATTCAACCGAGTATTAAACGTGCTGGACAACGCTTTAGATGTCACCATGCCCGATGGCGCGTTTTACCTGTGGGCAAAAACTCCCATCGTCGATACCGAGTTCACCCGCCGCCTGTTTGCCGAGCAAAACATCACCGTTTTGCCGGGTAGCTATTTGTCGCGTGAAGTGGATGGCATCAATCCCGGCGCGGGCTATATCCGCATGGCGCTGGTGGCCGAGTTGGACGAATGTCTCGACGCGGCGCAGCGCATCAAAACTTTTTGCCAAACCCTCTAACCCCCTCACCCCTACCCCTCTCCCCAAGGGCGAGGGAATTTTATGGAGAATCGCATGGACAACCTACGCAAACTGATCGAAGACGCTTTTGAACAGCGCGCCGAATTCACCCCCGCCAATGCCCCGACCGATGTGCGCGACGCGGTCAACGAAACCATGCGCCTGCTGGATTCCGGCACACTGCGTGTAGCCGAGCGTCAGTCTGTCGGTCAATGGACGGTCAACGAATGGCTGAAAAAGGCCGTGCTACTGTCCTTTCGCCTCAACGACAACCGCATCATGGGCGGCGGCGACATCCAGTTTTACGACAAAGTCGAACCCAAATTCGCGGGTTGGAATGATGCCCAATTCCGCGCCGCTGGCATTCGCGTTGCGCCGAATGCGATGGCGCGTCGCGGCAGCTTTATCGCCAAAAGCTGCGTGCTAATGCCGTCCTACGTCAATATCGGCGCGTATGTCGATGAAGGCACTATGGTCGATACCTGGGTCACCGTGGGCTCTTGCGCGCAGATCGGCAAGAACGTACACCTTTCCGGCGGCGTCGGCATTGGCGGCGTACTCGAACCGCTGCAAGCCGCCCCCACCATCATCGAAGACAATTGCTTTATCGGCGCGCGTTCCGAAGTCGTCGAAGGCGTGATTGTCGAAGAAGGCGCGGTGATTTCCATGGGCGTGTACATCGGCCAGTCCACTAAAATTTATGACCGCGAAACCGGCGAAGTGCATTATGGCCGCGTACCGGCAGGCTCGGTGGTGGTGTCCGGCAACCTGCCCTCCAAGTGTGGCAAGTACAGCCTGTACTGCGCCGTGATCGTGAAAAAAGTCGATGCCAAAACCCTCAGCAAGGTTGGCATTAACGAGCTATTGCGCGACGTGTAAACAACCTCCCGCCCAAAACAAAAACCCTCTTGCGCGCCAACGTGCAAGAGGGTTTTTTTATGTATTTCATAGCATTAACGTAGCCCGGATGCCAATCCGGGGAAAGCCACGCTTGCTTAGGCCACGCTCACCCCAAACGCCAAGCCAATCAAATACGTCGCAACCATGGCAAACAAGCCCCAAGTCAGCACACGCATTCCCGCTTTCACCATCGGCGCACCGCCCGCATAGGCTGCAAGCGCGCCCAAGGCAAAGAGCAAAACCAAGGTCAACAAGCCCAGCACCCAGACCAGAGACGCGGGCAACAACCAGGCCAACACCACAGGAATGACCGCGCCCGAGACAAAGGCCGCCGCCGAGAATGCTGCCGCCTGAATCGGGCGCGGCGCGTGGGTGTCCGTCAAGCCCAACTCATCTTGCGCATGAGCCCCCAAAGCATCATGCGCCATCAGCTCATTCGCTACTGCCAGCGCGGTTTCACGCGACACACCACGCGCCTCATACATTTCTGCCAACTCGATAACCTCCTCATCCCAGTTGGCTTCAAGAGATGCTCGCTCAACAGCCAAATCCGCACGCTCGGTATCCGACTGCGACTTAACCGAAACATACTCCCCCGCCGCCATGGAAATTGCCCCGGCAATCAGCGCGCTCATGCCCACCAACAAAACAGTTGCCTGTGACGCTCCGGATGAAATCACCCCCATCAACAAGCTCACTACCGAAATAATGCCGTCGTTCGCCCCCAATACCGCTGCGCGCAACCCGTTCATGCGCTGGCTGAAATGCGCTTCTTCGATATGCTTCTGAATAGCCGTCATTCCACAAGTTCCTGTTAAACACGCTCGGCTATTCGACAAGTAAAGCCCTGGCAAAGCAAGCCCGTGCGTTAAAAATCCAACAGGTTGGGTGACGCATAAAAAAGCCCCTCAAATATGAGGGGCCATCATGTCAAGAATCCTTGGACTTAAATCAAGGCTATTACGCTGCTCGACTTAGTGCGTAGCCGGTACATAAGGCAAGGATGAGTGATGCAGGTCGATCACCAAGCGCCCGTCTTTGTCTTTAGCACGGCGGTAGGTAAATGTGTATTCAACTTTAACTTCTCCCCCCGTTTTTGCATCGGTAAAGTAATAGTTACCCATGGCATTCGCTGAATCTTTATCAATATCAATGTCTTCGTTAACAAAGCGCACCTTTGACCAAGGCTGTATAGCAAAACCATGATCTTCCGGATTTTCGCCGCCCACAAAATACGACATTGCCTCAGCCTTGGTGCCACGGAATTGGTCGTGCGCCGCCTTGGTTGGCTTAAACAAAACCTTGCCTTCGCCATAACCATACAATTGGTCAATCAGCTGACTGGCGACGGCTTTGTAATCGCCACCGTCCTGATAGACCTTGCCAATCTCGACAATGCCTTTCGCCCAGCTATCCTGCGCTTGAAGAACATCCTGCTCTGTAATCGGTGCGGCGGAGGTTGCCTTGGCATAAACATTCCCGGTCAAACCTAAACCCACCGCCAAACCCAAACCCGCCCATTGCAAAAATGCACGTCTATTCATCTTGTTCATTCTCTTTAAGAAGTTTATTCGACCAAAAAAACATCAACACC
>DYLI01000039.1:5767-12942 GCA_020722165.1 Halothiobacillus neapolitanus
GCCATCTGTCGGACTTGAGACGATCTGGCGGCACGTTTTGGCTGTTAGACTTCACCTCCTTTTGACTTAGATCACGCTTATCCCATGTTCCACCTCATCGCCAACCATGCTCCCAAGAATGTCCGCACTGACCTGCTTTCAGGCCTGACCGTGGCGCTCGCTTTGGTGCCCGAAGCGATTGCCTTTGCATTGGTTGCGCAACTTCATCCACTGATGGGACTGTATGCGGCCTTCATAGTCGCCCTCATAACCTCGGCCTTCGGTGGTCGTCCAGGCATGATTTCTGCGGCTGCGGGTTCGCTAGCCGTGGTCATGGTGGCGCTGGTGGTGCAACACGGGCCACAATATCTGCTTGCCGCCGTGGTGCTGATGGGTGTCATTCAAATTGCTGCTGGGTTGTTCAAATTGGGAAAATTCATACGCATCGTGCCCTACCCGGTGTTTTTGGGCTTTGTGAATGGACTGGCCATTGTGATTCTGTTGGCGCAGTTCGAACAGTTCAAAATCACCACGCCTGACGGCGCTAAAGAATGGCTTAGTGGCATGGCGCTCTACATTATGTTTGCGCTGATTGCCCTGACCATGGCGATTGCGCATTTCCTGCCGCGTTTTACCAATGCCTTACCTGCCACGCTGGTGGCTATTATTGTGGTCAGCGTGCTGACTTTTGTCCTTAATCTGGACACACGCACCGTCGGCGATATGGCCTCGATTGCTGGCGGCTTGCCAGATTTTTCGATTCCTCAAGTACCCCTCACGCTGGAAACGCTATGGATTGTGCTGCCATATGCCTTTGTGTTTGCCGGGGTCGGGCTGATTGAAAGCCTGCTGACACTGCAACTCGTGGATGACATGACCGAAACACGCGGCCAGCCCAATCGTGAATGCATGGCACTGGGCGCAGCCAATATCACCAGTGGCTTTTTCGGCGGCATGGGCGGTTGCGCGCTGGTGGGGCAAAGCATGATTAACGTCGAATCCGGTGGGCGTGGGCGCTTGTCGGGCATTACGGCGGCGCTGGTCTTGCTGATGTTCATCCTGTTTCTCGCGCCGGTTGTCGAGCAAATTCCCCTTGCTGCGCTGGTGGGCATTATGTTCATGGTGGTCATCGGCACCTTTGAATGGGGCACGCTACACATGATCGGCAAAGTGCCGCGCCAAGAAATCATGATTAGTGTCATGGTGGCGGTGATTACCGTCGTCGCCGACCTTGCCCTCGCCGTGATAACGGGTGTGATTGTGTCTGCACTGCTGTTCGCATGGGATCACGCCAAGCATATTCGTGTCGAAACCGAACAACTCATTGATGGCAGCAAGCTTTACCGATTAATCGGTCCGTTATTTTTCGCCTCAGCACAGAACTTTGCCGAACTATTCGACCCGAAAAATGACCCCGAGCATGTGATTATCGACTTCGCACGTTCGCGGGTGGCCGATCAATCTGCTTTGGAAGCCATTGATAATCTGGCAGAAAAATATCGTGTGGCGGGCAAAACCTTGCATCTTCGCCACCTTGCACCCGATTGCCGCGAATTACTGCGCAACGCAGGCGATCTGGTCGAGGTGAATATCAAGGAAGACCCGGTGTATCACGTGGCTGAAGGCCATCCTACCAAGAACTGAAGCATTTTCAGCCACAGAGAGCACAGAGCCCCCAGAGAACAACGCTCTCCTCGGTGAACTGTGTGGGCTCTGTGGCTCGTTCATTTCAACCCATAAAAAAGCGGCACGATCGCCGCTTTTTTTTTCAGGAAAAACCAAACTACTTCAGTTTGTAGTACTTGGTGTTGAGATATTCAGTCACCGCCGCAACGTCCTCATCAAACCAGTCGATATTGAAGTTACTGGCACAGTTCTGTACCTGGGTGTTCAGGCTGGCTTTAGTTTTCAATTTCTTACCAACGCGGCTGGTATAAAACTTGTCATCGTGCGCTGCCATATGGCAGGCAGCGCATTTATCGGCGTGCAGCTTTTCTCCTTTGGCCATCATTTCAGGGGCGGCCTGAACGGGTGTGCCAAAGACAAAGGCTGCGGTGATTAGGCTCATCATTGCTATACGCTTCATGGTGTGTCCTCCTGTGAGAGATGGTTGATGGCGCAAATCAAGGTTAGCTTGCTCCGCCAATAAACACGCATCAATGATTTTTAAGCCGCCATTCAATCAGGCTATTTTGTACGGTTATTGCGTGCGCGTGGTGCGACCGGCTTGCCTGCCGAAGTGCCGGAAGTCGTCTTTTTTGCTGGCCAGGCAACCGATGGACGGGCGGGTGCGGCGCGACTGGTTGCAGTTCTTGGCGTTTCAGCTTTATTGCCGAAAGATTTCTTAGCGATGGCTGCTGATGCCGAATGTTCAGCGCGCACCGGCATATCACCACGCGGCGGCAAACCGGTGTGCTTGGTGAGGAAGGTTTGCGCGCCATTTTTGCGCCCGGTGCGCACCCCCTCGCCGCCTGTATCACCCGTGCCCTCAGGTTGCCAGATGGGAATCAGATGACGCTTGCCATTGCCAATCAGGTCGGCGCGCCCCATTTTCTTCAGCGTTTCACGCAATAGCGGCCAGTTATTCGCGTCGTGATAACGCAAAAAAGCCTTGTGTAAACGGCGTTGCTTCAAGCCCTTGGGTGTAAACACTTCTTCAGTGCCTTCGCGGCGCACGGTGCGCAGCGGGTTGTGCCCGGAATGGTACATGGCCGAGGCCAGCGCCATCGGACTCGGCAGGAAGGCTTGCACCTGATCGGCGCGCAGGTTGTTGGCCTTTAGCCACAGCGCAAGATTCAGCATGTCCTCATCGGTGGTGCCGGGATGCGCGGCGATGAAATACGGAATCAGGTATTGTTCCTTGCCTGCCTCATGCGAGAACTTCTCAAACATGGTTTTGAAGCGATCATAGGTTCCCATACCTGGCTTCATCATTTTTGACAGCGGCCCGGATTCGGTATGTTCCGGAGCAATTTTCAAATAACCGCCGACATGGTGCGTGACCAATTCCTTGACGTACTCCGGCGATTGCACCGCTAAGTCATAACGCAGACCCGAGGCAATCAGCACCTTTTTAATGCCCGGCAGGGCGCGGGTTTTGCGATAGAGCGAAATCAACGGCCCATGATCGGTATTCAGGTTTTTGCAAATATCCGGGTAAACACAGGAAAGACGACGGCAGTTTTCCTCAATCTTCTCGTCTTTGCAGGTCAGGGTGTACATATTGGCGGTCGGCCCGCCAAGATCGGAAATGACACCGGTAAAGCCTTTGACCTTGTCGCGGATGTCTTCCACCTCGCGCAGGATGGACTCCTCCGAACGGCTCTGAATAATGCGCCCCTCGTGCTCGGTGATGGAGCAAAACGTACAGCCGCCAAAGCAGCCGCGCATGATATTCACCGAAAAGCGAATCATGTCCCAGGCCGGAATCTTGGCCTCGCCATAAACAGGGTGCGGCGCGCGAGCGTAAGGCAAATCAAACACACCGTCCATTTCCGGCGTGGTCAGCGGAATGGGCGGCGGATTAAGCCACACGTCGCGGCTACCGTGTTTCTGCACCAAGGCACGCGCATTGCCGGGATTGGTTTCCAAGTGCAGCACGCGCGAGGCGTGGGCGTAAAGTACCGGGTCTTCAAGCACTTGCTCGTAGGCCGGAATACGCACCACCGAAAGCTCACGCGGGTGATTGCGCGGAATTTCGCGGCGCAAATGCACCACTTTGACCACATGCTCGGCCTTCGCCTCGCCCGCTGTGCCCTCCTCTTTTTTCTCGCAGGTTGCCGCCGAGGTCATCGCATAGGGATCAACCGGCGGTGCCAGCGGCCCCGGTTCGTCCACCGTGGTCGAGTCCAACATGACCCAACCGTCCGGAATACCATCACGCATAAACGATGTACCGCGAATATCGGTCATCTCGCGTGGATGCTCGCCCTTGGCGACACGGTGGGCGATTTCCACAATCGCTCGCTCGGCATTGCCATAAACCAACAGATCGGCTTTAGAATCCGGTAGCACCGAGCGGCGCACCTTGTCTGCCCAATAGTCGTAATGCGCAATGCGGCGCAGGCTGGCCTCGATACCGCCGATAATCACCGGCACATCCTTGTAGGCCTCCCGGCAACGCTGCGCGTATACCGTGACAGCACGATCCGGGCGCTTGCCATGCTCATCATGCGGCGTATAGGCATCGTTATGGCGCAGGCGGCGATCCGAGGTGTAATGATTCACCATCGAATCCATATTGCCCGCGCTCACGCCGAAGAACAGATTGGGCTTACCGAGTTGACGGAAAGCTTCCGCCGAGGTCCAATCCGGCTGGGCGATAATCCCCACGCGGAAACCCTGCGCCTCCAACATGCGCCCAATCACCGCCATACCGAAGCTCGGATGATCGACATAGGCATCGCCCACCACGATGATGATGTCGCAACTATCCCAGCCAAGTTTGTCCATTTCTGCCCGCGACATGGGCAAAAACGGCGCGGGACCGAAACGTTTCGCCCAGTAAGGCTTATAGGAAAAGATGTTTTTAGCGGGGAGCATGAATAAAAAACGCAGCGTTAAGAATGGCTGCGCATTATCAACCTTTGTGCCCAGCTTAGCCAACAAAGCCTTTGATTATCAGGGTGATTTATTAGCCAAGCTCTTGGGCGCAGGAGGCGCTCCTAAGTGAATGCGTCTTGTAGACCGGATGCCAATCCGGGGCAGGTATCACCACAGACACGCGCTTCCCCAGATTGCGCTTCGCTTCATCCGGGCTATCTTGCCAGGTGATGCCACAAATAATTCTTAAATATCCTGACGCTGTGTAATCTCAGCCTTGGCACGTAAATAGGCATCAAACACCGCGCCGTCACCCATCGCTTGGTTACGACGCAGCTCTTGCAGCAAACGCTGGCGCTCGTCCGCCGCCACAAGAGCAGGCTCGCCGGGCTTGACGGCTAACAAGCGCAGCACCGCATAGTCACCGGAAGGCAAACGCAGCGCCTGCGTCGAAACGGATCCTGCCGCTGGGGGCTGCATGGCAAACGCAGCGCGTGCAATGTCCGCTTCAACCTCGCGCGACTGACGCTTAATTGTGCCCGTGAATGAGCGCTGCGCGCCCGCTGGCTGATCAACCTCGCCAGCTTGAGCCAGCGCAAGGCGCACGGTTTCCGCCTCTGCCTGCATCGCTTTGCTTAGCTCTTGCTCAATCAGGCGTTTTTCAACCTCGGCACGTACACTCGCCAAAGGCTGATCGGCTGCATCTTCATGTTCCAGCAAGCGCAGCACGACAGACTGCTGGTTGCCCAAATCCAATACCTCACTATTGCGCCCTTGCTTCAGCACATCGTCACTGAACGCCGCCTGCTGCATTTTGGCCTTATCGCCTAATGCTGCACGCTCCAGCCATTCACTCTTGGTCACGCTCAATCCCAACTGTTCAGCGGCAGGCAACAAGCTGTCCGGATGCTCATACGTCAGCGTGGCCAAGCGATCGGCATAATCATGAAACTGGGCTTCGGCCATGGTCAGACGAGCATCCTGCTCAATTTGCGCATGCACAGACTCCAGTGGCTTAGCTATGACCGGCTCGATACTGTCCAGCACAATCAAATGCCAACCGAACGGGCTGCGTACGGGTTCACTGATGGCTCCCGCCTTGGGCAATGCAAACAAGGCTTTTTCAAACGGCTCGACCATCATGCCGCGTGTGACCGAGCCGAGTTTTCCACCTTGTTTGGCTGAGCCTGGGTCTTGAGAAAAATCTTCGGCCAACTTGGAGAAGTCTTCGCCATTGCCCACGCGCTGGCGCAGATTTTCGATGGTTTTACGCGCCACGGACTCATCTGCACCCGGTTCTACCGCAAGAAGAATGTGACGCGCCTGGCGTGCTTCAAGCTGTTTCTGCGCCTCCACATAGGCTTCATACGCCACACGAATATCGTCTTCAGAGGGCTTCATTAACTTGGACAAGCTTTCAACACTTAGCTCGATTTTTTCGACTCGCACGCGTTCCGCACGGCGAAAATCCGCTTGGTGTTCCTTGAAATACGCCTCCAACGCCGCCTCATCCGGCTTGATCGCTGCCAGACGTTGAGCCGCTGGCAAACGGTACACCTCAAGCTCGCGCAGTTGATCGCGCAGACGCACATAGCTATCGACATCGGCCTGAGTCACAAACGCCGACTGTGCAATGCCGTCTTGCAGTTGCTGCACGACTAGATCGAGACGCACCAGCGCTTCAAAGCTTTGTGGCACCTGCCCCTGTAAACGCAGCACTTGCTCGTAACGCGCCTGGCTGAATTGACCGTTTTCCTGAAAAGCCGGAATGGAACGTAGTAATCCAGCCAGCTCGGCATCACTCACGCGCAACCCATTATCTTTTGCGTACTGGCTCAAAACCTCGCGCGAGACCAAAGCGTTCAACACTTGGCGCTTGATTCCCATGCCTTCCAGCATTTCCGGTGAAACAGTGCCGCCAAATTGCTGCGCTATACGCTGACGCTCCTGCTCATAGGCCTGGTCAAATGCGCTTTGGCTGATCTCCTGCCCATTGATGGTCGCGAGCGGCTGAGCCTGTCCGCCCTGGAAATACTCACCCACTCCCCACAAAACAAACGGGACGGTAATCAGACCAACGATGGTATAAGCAATCCAGCCAGAAATTTTTTCGCGTAAATCCATCAACATGGCAGAACGATCTCTTAAGAAAACTTGGATAGGACTTACGCAAAAATGATCCAGCAAGGCAAAACACCGAAGACACACTTAGTACGGCGAGGTGCTTTAACGCCGCTGGGGCAGTTTTGCGTACGTCCTATTAAACAAGAAAAACCCCTCGTCCCAACACCTTGCCAAATGGCAACGGATATAGGCGCGAGGGGATCAAAAAGACAAATGGCAATTAACCGTTTACGGCATCCTTCAAGCCCTTACCTGCCTTGAATGAAGGCAGTTTAGAAGCAGCAATACTGATTTCAGCGCCGGTCTGTGGGTTGCGACCGGTGCGTGCTTCACGCTCGCGTACCAAAAAAGTACCAAAGCCAACCAAGGTGACTTGATCGCCGTTCTTGAGGGCTTCGGTAACGGCAGCAATCACGCCATCCACAGCCTTGGCTGCAGAAGCTTTGGTAAGGTCGGCAGAGTGGGCGACGGCATCAATCAGTTCAGATTTATTCATGGCTTGAAGATCCTTGTTTAAGTGGACAGGCTAA
>DYLI01000194.1 GCA_020722165.1 Halothiobacillus neapolitanus
CCCCGTTTTTCCATCCTCATCAAGGAGATACCGCGTGAGTGAGAATATTGTTTATTTGTCTGATGCCGGCTTTGAAGCCGATGTATTGAAGAGCGACATTCCTGTGCTGGTCGATTATTGGGCGGAATGGTGTGGTCCTTGCCGCATGATTGCACCCATTTTGGAAGAAATCGCCAAAGAGTATGCCGGTCGCGTCAAAGTCGCCAAGCTGAATATCGACGAAAACCCAGGCACGCCGCCGAAGTACGGTATTCGCGGCATTCCTACGCTGATGCTTTTCAAGGACGGTGCGGTAGCCGCCACCAAAGTGGGCGCGTTGTCCAAGTCGCAACTCGCGAGTTTCCTCGACGGCCAGCTGTAAGCTAAACCATGTGCAAATATCGCATCCGCGCCACGTAATAAACTAGACGTGGCCTGGGGTGCGTGTTATTTTCCATCGCCTATCATTGATTGATAGGCGATTTCTTTTGTGTGAACAACGGCCTCCGTTCGTTTTCCACACCGCTCCAGCGCACAAACCTGACGTTACTCTCTGTCTTTAACGCGGTTTTTGTTGCCAGTGAGCACTCCCAAACCCTCCCCCTTGCCTTGACCTATTCTGGTCGGCAGCTCCTATCGTTATTGAACCCCTCCTCGAATGAATCTTACTGAACTCAAGAAAAAACCCGCCGCCGAACTATTTGCCTTGGCTGAATCATTAGGCATCGAAAACATTGCCCGCGCGCGCAAACAGGATTTACTGTTTGTCATCCTCAAAGCGCACGCCAAAACCGGCGAGCCCATTTATAGCGATGGTGTGCTCGAAATCCTCTCCGACGGTTTTGGTTTCCTGCGCACGCCGGACGATTCGTACCTCGCGGGTCCGGACGATATTTACGTCTCACCCAGCCAGATTCGTCGTTTCGGTCTGCAAACCGGTGACACCGTATCTGGCACCATTCGCCCGCCGAAAGAAGGCGAACGCTATTTTGCCCTGCTCAAAGTCGATTCAATCAACTTCGAGCCGCCCGAAAACACCAAAGGCAAAGTGCCGTTTGAAAACCTCACCCCGCTGCACCCGGAAAAGCGGATGCGCATGGAGCGCGGCAACGGCAGCACCGAAGATTTGACCGCACGCATTATCGACATCGTTGCGCCGATGGGCAAAGGTCAGCGCGGTCTGATTATCGCGCCGCCCAAGGCCGGTAAGACCATGATGTTGCAGAACATTGCGCAAAGCATTACCGCCAACTATCCCGAGTGCTACCTGATTGTTTTGCTGATCGACGAGCGCCCGGAAGAAGTGACCGAAATGCAGCGCACCGTGCGTGGTGAAGTGATTGCATCGACCTTTGATGAACCGGCCACCCGCCATGTGCAAGTGGCCGAAATGGTGATCGACAAGGCCAAGCGCCTGGTCGAACACAAACGCGACGTGGTGATCCTGCTCGACTCGATTACCCGTCTGGCGCGCGCCTACAACATCGTGCAACCTTCAAGCGGCAAGGTATTGACCGGCGGTGTAGATGCCAACGCACTGCAAAAACCCAAGCGTTTCTTCGGTGCGGCACGCAACCTTGAAGAAGGCGGCTCACTGACCATTATCGCCACCGCGTTGATCGACACCGGCTCGAAAATGGACGAAGTGATTTACGAAGAATTCAAGGGCACGGGCAACAGCGAAGTACATTTGAACCGTAAATTGGCCGAAAAGCGCGTCTACCCGGCCATCGACATCAACCGCTCCGGCACGCGCCGCGAAGAGCTTTTGACCGACAACGAAGAAATGCAAAAAA
The DNA here is from genome assembly GCA_020722165.1 of Halothiobacillus neapolitanus. Lineage (GTDB taxonomy): Bacteria > Pseudomonadota > Gammaproteobacteria > Halothiobacillales > Halothiobacillaceae > Thiofaba. The sequence continues at coordinate 1,776 of DYLI01000194.1, forward strand.
TGTGGATTCTGCGCAAATTCCTGCACAGCATGGGCGAGCTGGAGTCGATGGAATTCTTGCTGGATCGCTTGACCAAGACCAAGGCGAATGGCGAGTTTTGGGATGCTATGAAACGCTGATGC
>DYLI01000040.1 GCA_020722165.1 Halothiobacillus neapolitanus
CGATTGCCGAGGCACAAACGCTGGGTGCGATGATGCTGTTTGGCGAAAAATACGGCGATGAAGTGCGCGTGCTGGATATTGGCACGAGCCGAGAGCTGTGTGGCGGTACGCATGTGGCACGCACCGGCGACATTGGTCTGTTCAGTATTACGGCTGAGGGCGGTGTGGCGGCGGGCGTGCGTCGGGTTGAGGCCGTGACCGGCGATAATGCGCTGGTCTACATGCAGGGCATGGAAAGTGCGCTCGGTGGTGTGGCGGATACACTCAAGGTGCTGCCCAAGGAAGTTCCGGCGCGGGTCAATGCGGTGCTCGATCAGGTACATAAACTTGAGCGCGAGTTGTCGGCGCTGAAAAGCCGCTTGGCCACGGTGCAGCGTGCCGAGCTGCTGCAACATGCGGTTGAGGTCAATGGCGTATGGGTGTTGGCGGCAAGCATGGACGATGCGGACAGCGAAACCCTGCGTGAGTCGCTGGACAAGCTGCGCGACCGTCTGGTGAATGCCGTGATCGTGCTCGGAAGTGTGACCGAGGAAGGGCGCGTGCTGCTGGTGGCAGGTGTGACTGCCGATTTGACCAAGAAGGTTAAGGCGGGCGAACTGGTGAATTTTGTGGCGCAACAGGTTGGCGGCAAAGGCGGCGGTCGCCCGGACATGGCACAGGCAGGCGGCACGCAGCCGGAAAATCTGCCCGCTGCATTGGCGGGTGTGTTGGCGTGGACGCGGGAACGCCTTGCCACTTAACTTTGCTGATTTTTTAAGGCTTTTTTATTAAACTGCCTAACTTAGTGATAACCCGCTTAGGCGGGTTGTTTTTTATAAAACGTCTAACTATGACGTTTTTATGGCATTTAGAGTGGCATTGATGGCATGGCATTGATTGTTCAAAAATACGGCGGAACCTCGGTCGGTACGGTCGAGCGCATTGAAAAAGTCGCCGAGCGGGTGATGCGCTGGCGCGCGGCGGGGCATGACATTGTGGTGGTGACTTCGGCGATGAGCGGCGAAACCAACCGTTTGCTCGGCATGGCGAAGGGTATTGATGCGGATGCCGCCCCGCGTGAGTTGGATATGCTGGCATCGACGGGGGAGCAGGTGACGATTGCGTTGTTGGCGATTGCGCTGCAAAAACGTGGGCAGGAAGCGCGTTCGTACACCGGAGCGCAGGTGCGCATTTTGACTGACGACGCGCATACCAAGGCGCGCATTCGTGAGATTGATACCCAACGTATTCGTGATGATCTGCGTGCCGGGCGTGTGGTGGTGGTTGCTGGGTTCCAGGGCGTCGATGATGACGGCAATATCACGACCTTGGGACGCGGTGGCTCGGACACCAGCGGCGTGGCCTTGGCGGCGGCATTAAAGGCTGACGAGTGCCAGATTTATACCGATGTGGATGGCGTGTATACCACCGATCCGCGTGTGGAGCCCAAGGCGCGCCGCCTGGAAAAAATCACTTTTGAAGAGATGCTGGAAATGGCCAGCCTGGGTTCCAAAGTGTTGCAGATTCGTTCGGTCGAGTTTGCCGGTAAATACAATGTGCCGCTGCGGGTTTTGTCGAGTTTTGATGAGGGTGCGTTTGAGGATCATCCCGGCACGTTGATTACCTATGAGGAAAATGGGATGGAAGAGGCTTTAATTTCGGGCATTGCGTTTAATCGTGATGAAGCGCAGCTAACGATCAAGGGTGTGCCGGATGCGCCAGGCGTGGCCTACCGTATTTTGGGGCCGATTGCTGATGCCAATATCGAAGTCGATATGATCGTGCAGAACATTGGCGCGGATGGCACCACGGATATGACCTTTACCGTGCATCGTAACGATTACAGCAAAGCCATGGGCGTATTGCAGGGCGTGGCGACTGAGGTGGGCGCACGCCAGGTTGCGGGGCTTGCCAATATTGTGAAGGTTTCGGTGGTGGGCGTGGGTATGCGCTCCCATGCGGGCATTGCCAGTACGATGTTTGCTGCGTTGGCACGCGAGGGCATCAACATTCACATGATTTCGACCTCGGAAATTAAAATTTCCGTGGTCTTGGATGAGAAGTACCTTGAGCTTGCGGTGCGAACTTTGCATGAAGCCTTTGGGCTGGATAAAGCCTAGTATCGACCGCTGGCCTTGACTCTGCTATGTTCAGCCTTATGCGGTTTCATGGCAGATTGAGTAGCCCAAGGAGAGAACGATGTTAATTTTGACCCGTCGTGTTGGTGAAGTGTTACGCATTGGTGATGATGTTTCGATCACCATTTTGGGTGTTAAAGGCAACCAGGTGCGTATTGGTATTGATGCGCCCAAAGATGTTGCCGTCCACCGCGAAGAAATCTACCAGCGTATCAAGCGCGAAGGGGATGCTGGCGATGTGCACGACGATCAATTCGAAGACGACGCGGCGCATTAACTAAGGTTTTTGGTGGCACATTTTTTTCTTGCCAGAATAGCGATGTGCCGCTAGAATGCGCGACTTCGGTGAAATGGCCGAGTGGCTGAAGGCGCACCCCTGCTAAGGGTGTATGTGGGAAACTGCATCGAGGGTTCGAATCCCTCTTTCACCGCCATAATTTTGATATGACCAAACTATTTATAGTCTGGTTTATTTAGCCCTGAATCATTAACGTGGTTCAGGGTTTTTTTTGCCCGAAAGATTGGCGTGTGAAGTTATGTGCAATAAAAAACCCCGGTCATTGAGACCGGGGTTTTGTTTCGACTATTTCAAGCACCAGAATTATTTAATATAACTTATTTAGGGTTACTTATTTAATTTTGGCTTCTTTGAAGATGACGTGTTGACGCACGACGGGGTCGTACTTGCGCATTTCCATTTTTTCAGGGGTGTTGCGCTTGTTTTTCTTGGTGGTGTAGAAAAAACCGGTGCCTGCGGAGGACACGAGTTTGATCTTGTCGCTAGCTGATTTTGCCATGTTTGATTACCTTAAACTTTTTCGCCACGGGCGCGCATGTCGCTGAGAACTTGCTCAAGCCCCAGTTTGTCGATGACGCGCATACCATTAGCAGAGACGCGCAGGCTGATGAAGCGCTTTTCAGTTTCCAACCAGAAACGGTGATGATGCAGGTTGGGGAGGAAGCGACGACGCGCCTTGTTGTTGGCGTGAGATACGGTGTTTCCCGTAATAACCGCTTTGCCGGTGACTTGGCATACTCTGGACATAATGAACTACCTTTGACTCAAAAATCTCCGGATCAAACAGTGTCCGGAATGCGAAAGCCCGCGATTATACGCGATGTTTTCGGCGTGCTCAAGCTTGCAGCCCTGTTTTTGTGCTTATCGGCCACCCTTGCCGATGATTGCCCCCATAACACCACGAATAATTTGCCGTCCGAGTTGGCTGCCCACGGCGCGCATGGTGCTTTTAATAAAGGCTTCCCCGGCAGATTCGCGGGTGCGCCCGCTTTGGTTTGAAGAGCCTCCGCCAAACAGGCCGTCGAGCAGGCCACCGGATGGTGCTTGCTCAGTCGGTTGGGATGACACTTTGGTGTTTGTGATATTGGCAGCGGCTTCGGCTTGGTTGAGTGATGCTTCAGTGCGCTGTTTGAGAATTTCAAACGCGGATTCACGGTCAACCATTTTTTCAAACACGCCATAAACATTGGAGCTTTGAATGATGTGTGCGCGCTCCTCCGGGGTGATGGCGCCGATTCGTGAGCGTGGGGGTGCCACGAGAACGCGCTCCACTGGGTTGGGTGTGCCTTTGCTATCCAGGCAGGAAACCAGCGCTTCGCCCACGCCAAGTTGGGTGATGGCTTCGGCAGTGTTGAGCTTGGGATTGGGACGGAAGGTGTCGGCGGCCACACGAACGGCTTCTTGGTCGCGTGGGGTGAAGGCGCGCAGGGCATGTTGTACGCGGTTGCCAAGCTGACCAAGGATGGGCAGGGGCACATCCAGCGGGTTTTGGGTGATGAAATAAATACCCACGCCTTTGGAGCGAATCAGGCGCACGACTTTCTCTACAGTGTCGATCAGGACTTTGGGCGCATCATCAAACAGTAAGTGGGCTTCGTCGAAGAAGAACACCAGTTTGGGTTGCTCCATGTCGCCGGCTTCGGGAAGTTGTTCAAATAGCTCAGCCAAAAGCCAGAGCAGCAAGGTGGCGTAGAGTTGCGGCGAGTGAAAGAGTTTTTCGGCGGCTAGCACGTTGATGATGCCGCGCCCTTGCGCATCGGTTTGCAGCAGGTCGTCGAGGGTAATGGCCGGTTCACCGAAAAGGTACGTGCCGCCAGCATCTTCGAGGGTGAGTAAGCCGCGTTGGATGGCGCCGACACTGGCGGCGGAGACGTTGCCATAGGTGGTGGTGAGTTCGCGCGCATGTTCGGCGACGTGCTGCATCAGCGCGCGCAGGTCTTTGATGTCGAGGAGCAGCAAGCCTTGTTCATCCGCCACGCGGAAGGCGATATTCAGTACCCCCGCTTGAGTCTCATTCAAATTGAGCAGGCGGGCAAGCAACAGCGGCCCCATGTCGGATATGGTTGTGCGCAAGGGGTGACCGAGTTCGCCGTAGACATCCCAAAAAACGACGGGAGAGGCTTCGAACTGGAAATCAGTTAGGCCGATTTTTTCGACGCGTTCGCGGATTTTTGGCTTGTTTTCGCCCGCTTGGCTTAGTCCAGCCAAGTCACCTTTGATGTCGGCGACAAACACCGGCGTTCCCATGCGGCTGAAGCCTTCGACGAGGGTTTGCAACGTGACGGTTTTGCCGGTGCCAGTCGCCCCGGCAATCAGGCCGTGACGGTTGGCCATGCGGCCTAAAAGATGGGCTTCTATTTCGCCTTTGCCAATAAAAATGTCGTTTTGCATGGTTGTTTTATGGTTTGTTGAGATGAGTTGTGATTGTAGTGTGAAATGCCGTGCGTGGTATCTTTCTCAATTGTGTGACGGTTGATAATGCAAAGGTGGAGCTGATGTTGGGTCGAATAGGTGCTTGGTGGGGTGTGTTGGGTGTCAGTCTGTTGATTGGCTGGGCGGTGATGCGCCTTACGCCGATTGCGTTGGAAGCATGGGCGATGCCTTGGGGCTGGTTGGAGTGGGCGGTCGCGTTGCCTTGGCTGGTATTTATGTTGGTGGGTGAGGGCTATCGCGGCTTTCAGAAGGGTTTTGCTCCGCGTGTGGCGGCACGAGCGCGCTATTTGCGTGAACACCCGCAGTGGCTGCATGTGTTACTGGCTCCGGCGTTTTGCATGGGATTCTTTCATGCGACTCGCAAGCGCATGATTGTGTCCTGGGCGGTGACTTCGGGCATTGTGTTGCTGATTTTGGCGGTACGCCTATTGCCGCAGCCGTGGCGCGGGATTGTTGATTTGGGCGTGGTGGCGGGTTTGACTTGGGGGCTGGTGGCGATTGTGCTGCGTGGTTTTCATGCGCTGACCGCGCCTACGTTTGATCATCCGGCTGAAACGCCGGAGAAGGCAGACGCGGTAGGCTGATAAGTCAAGCTGCGCGCATAAAAAAACCCGGCAATCCAGTGCCGGGTTTTTTTGTTTAGGCGGTCAACATCTTAGTGCTTGGATGCACCCTCTGCACCGATACCCGTTTCCGAGCGTACAAATTGCGCGGTAAACGCGGCACGCTCAGCTTGAGCGCGGGCGCTCTTGTCGGTGACCGAGAAGAACCACGCCGCAATAAAGGCCGCTGGCATGGAGAAAATCGCCGGGTCTTTGTAGGGCACGATGGCTTCGCTGAATTTGAAGACATCAACCCATACGGTTTTGGACAGAACCACCAGGATCACGGCGGTCAATAGACCTGCCAGTCCGCCCGCGACCGCGCCACGTGTGGTCAGGCCGCGCCAGTAGATGGCAAGGAACAGGACTGGGAAGTTGGCGGAGGCCGCGACGGCGAAGGCCAAGCCAACCATGAAGGCGATGTTTTGGTTCTCGAAGGCAATCCCTAGGAAAATCGCCACGATGCCTAAGACCACGGTGGCGTACTTGGAGATGCGCATTTCGGTCTGCTCATCGACGCGACCATGACGGAAGGCGCTGGCGTACAAGTCGTGTGACATGGCGCTCGCGCCCGCCAGGGTCAAACCAGACACCACGGCCAAAATGGTGGCAAAGGCGACCGCTGAGATGAAGCCGAGGAACAAATCGCCGCCAATGGCATGGCTGAGATGAATCGCCGCCATGTTATTGCCGCCGATAAGTTTCTTCGCCGCATCCAGATATTCCGGGTTGGTGGACACCATGACGATGGCACCGAAACCGATAATAAAGGTCAGGACGTAAAAGTAGCCGATAAAGCCGGTGGCGAAGAATACGGATTTGCGCGCTTCTTTTGCATCTTTAACAGTAAAGAAACGCATCAGGATGTGCGGCAAACCTGCAACACCAAACATCAAGGCTAGGCCTAGTGAAATGGCGGAAATGGGGTCTTTAATCAAGCTGCCCGGTGCCATAATCGCGTCGTGTTTCGGGCTGATTTCAATCGCCTTGGCAAACATGGCGTTAAAATCAAAACCAAACGACCACAGTACGGCGAGTGCCATAAAGGTTGCCCCGGAAAGCAGCAAAATGGCTTTAATAATTTGTACCCAAGTGGTGGCCAACATGCCGCCAAAGGTGACGTAAACAACCATCAACACGCCAACGATAATCACCGCATAGCTATACGGCAGGCCGAACAGCGTTTCGATGAGTTTGCCCGCGCCGACCATTTGCGCAATCAAGTACATGGCCACAACGACCAAGGAGGCAATGGCAGCGACCGTGCGCACGGGGATTTGCGCCAAGCGATACGAGGCGACATCGGCAAAGGTGTATTTACCGAGGTTGCGCAGTTTTTCTGCCAGCAAAAACAGCATGATTGGCCAGCCGACGAGAAAGCCAATCGAGTAGATCAGACCGTCAAAGCCGTTGGCATACACCAATCCGGCGATACCAAGGAACGAGGCCGCAGACATGTAATCGCCCGCCAGTGCCAGACCGTTTTGCATACCGGTAATGCCGCCGCCTGCGGCGTAAAAGTCTTTGCTGGTGCGGGTGCGCTTGGCCGCCCAGTAGGTGATGCCCAACGTAGCCAGTACAAATACGAGGAACATGCTTACCGCCGCGACGTTGACGGATTTAGCCGTTGCGCTGTCGGCGGCGAGGGTGATGCCGGTGTAGGCAAGTGCGGCGAGGCCAGCGGCCAGCATCATCGGACGCAGGATGAAAGATTGGCTCATTGCATGTGCTCCCGGAGTTCGGCGGTCAGGCGGTCAAATTCTTTGTTGGCGCGCATGATGTACATGCCGGTCATGCCAATGGCGATAAGGATGATAAGAAAGCCAGAAAGAATACCTACCGAGATCATCGAACCTGCGGCGATTTTGGTCGCCAAAAGAGCCGGGTTGAAGGCGATGAGCAGGATAAAGGCAAAATAAATGGCCATCATGATGATCGCCATCGTCCAGTTATAGCGGCTGCGCATGTCAACCAGTTCAACAAAACGCGCATCCGCATGGATTTGCGCGGCCAATTCAGGGCTCATGTCCGACTCCTTTGTGTTTCATTTTTGTGAAGGGGCGAAGGCTACGCTGCTTGTGTTCGTTGGACAATACCTTTGAAAATAAGCAGTTACTTATATGCAGCGCGCAAACGCTCGTAAGCTTGCAGCAGGAGAGCGTGCCTTTGCATCGCGCCATCGTTGCCAGAGAGCGCGGGTAGATCGGGAAAATGATCTTGGGCGTTGATTAAGCGTTCGGCGCGGGCGAACAGCTCGCTGCCGTGCAAACGGCTGAGGACGGGGTGAAAATCTTCAATGTCCAACTCGGCTTCGGCATTAAAACGCAGCAGCTCGGTCACGGCGCGCAGTAAACGGGCGCGTGCAGCGGGTAGGCCGCCAAAATCCAGCGCCCATTGCAGATCAAGTAGCGCCTTCTTTTTCTTGCCCAGCGCCAGCAGCAGCCAGCCGCGCAGTTCGCCCACGCGGAACGTCGCCCACGCGGAACCTGTGTCCGCTAAAAGGCCAAGCAATTCGGCCACCGGCTGCTCATCGGCAAAGCCGATTTTTTCTAGTGCTCTGAGCAGGCTGCGTTGTTCGTCAGGATCAAGCTCGGGAAGGCGGCGAAGCCAGGTGCGCAGGAGCAGCGCGGCATTGCTGTTGTTTTCTTGCAGGTCAGTCGCCGGATAAACTTCGGAAAAGCCCGGAACCACAATGCGGCAGGCGTAGATGCCCAAGTGTGGCAGGTCAAGAATGTAGGCCTCCTTGTCTTCGGCGTGCAGCAGGCCGATAAGTTGCTGGAATTCTTCTTCCGTGCTGCCGCCAAAATCCCACTCGCTAAACTCGATATCAGCGTTGCGGTGGAAAAAGTCCCAGGCAATCAGGCCGCTGTGGTCGATAAAATGCGTTTCCATATTGGACGGGTCGGCCACCGCATCAAGATCAAACGAGGGTGGGTGAAAGTCGCCAAGCTGATTCAAATCGCGGCCTTGCAGCAGTTCAGTCAGCGTGCGCTCCAAGGCAACTTCAAAGCGTGGGTGTGCGCCCCAGGACGCGTACACGCCGCCGTTTTCCGGGTTGAGCAGAATAATGCTGAGTACCGGGTAGCGCCCGCCGAGTGAGGCATCCTTGACCAGAATCGGGAAGCCGCTGGCCTCGATGGCATCTATGGCGCGCATAACTTGCGGGTAGCGCGCCAAAACTTCGGCGGGCACATCAGGCAAACAAAGACCTTCGCTGACTACGCGATGGCGCACATGACGCTCGAAAATCTCGGCCAGACACTGCGTGCGTGCCTCCGAGGGCGTATTGCCTGCCGCCATGCCGTTGCTGGCAAATAGGTTGGCAAGAATATTCACCGGCACAAAGACTTCTGCGCCGTCGCTTTGGCGCACAAAGGGCAGGGCGCAAATGCCGCGCCCATTGAAACCCGCATTACGGTCGAGCAACTGGGCGGCGGTAAGCTCGCCATGCGGATTCCAGGCTTCAAGCATGGCGGCATCCATTAGCCCTGCACCAACGGCCTTGTCGATGGACTTTCTATGGCCTTTTCCTTGGGCCAACGGAAACCAGCGTTCACGCGGATGGTGTACCCAATCCGCTTGCGCCAGTGCATCGCCCAAATCGTAATCGGAAAAGAAATACTGTGTGGCCAGGCGCTCAAAGAACTCACCCAAGGCCGAAGCCAGCGCGGCTTTGCGACTTGCACCCTTGCCGTTGGTGAACAGAAACGGCGCGTTTTTGTCGCGGATATGAACCGACCAGACATGCGGCACGGGGTTGAGCCAGCGTGCTTCTTCGATGTCGAAGCCGAGTTCGGCGAGGCGGGCGAACATGCGCTCGATGGAGACTTCAAGCGCGGCATCTTTGCCGGTGATGAAAGTTTGTTCGGTCATGCTGGTTGTCCTGTGCGAATAATCAGCCCGCAACCCACCCGTCGGCCTTCGCTGGCGAGAATATTGTAAATGCGGCAGGCGGTGGGTGTGTTGACGAACTCCAGGCCTAAGCCGTGGCGGGCAAAGAAACGCATCACGCTTGGGCTAGGCATACAGGGTTTTGCGCCGGTGCCGATAACGATTAACTCAGGCTCGTCGGTAAGCAGTGGAGCTAGATTCTCATCATTAAGCTGGTTGGCCTCGTCCACGAGCCAATCCAAGCGCTGATTAGGTGTGAGAATGAAGCTGGTCACATGCCGTTCGTTGTTCAGAATAATGTGTGCATCACCATAACTTTGAATCACGAAGCGTTGGTCGCTGGTATTGAGGTGTAGTTTCACGGCGAGTTCTTACCTTTGGGAGCATTTGGGGTGTGCGCAAATCCTGCGTTTGACAGTTTAAGGGCTGCGCCCTAATGTTGCTCGCTTCCTATAACAAATTCACCGTGTGATCGCCATGTCCAATGTTCAGCTCAATCCCGTGCGTAAATCCTCCAAACTAGCCAATGTCTGCTACGACATTCGCGGGCCGGTGATGGCGCGAGCGCAGCAGATGGAGGAAGAGGGGCATCGCATCATCAAGCTGAATATTGGTAACCCCGCACCGTTCGGCTTTGAAGCGCCGGAAGAAATCATGCAGGACGTGATTTTGAATCTGGGCAGTGCCTCCGGTTATTCCGATTCCAAGGGGTTGTTTTCCGCGCGCAAGGCCATCATGCACTACACCCAGACCAAGGGCATACGCGGGGTCAAGATTGACGATATTTACATTGGTAACGGCGTGTCCGAGCTGATTGTCATGGCGATGCAGGCTCTGCTGAATAACGATGACGAGGTGCTGGTTCCTGCGCCGGATTATCCACTGTGGACGGCGGCGGTGACGTTGGCGAGTGGTACGGCGCGGCATTATGTGTGCGATGAGCAATCCGGTTGGTTTCCCGATATTGAGGATATTCGCAGCAAGATCAGCTCCAAAACGCGCGCGATTGTGCTCATTAACCCCAATAACCCGACCGGGGCGGTGTATCCCAAAGAAGTGCTGGAGCAGGTGATTCAGGTGGCGCGTGAGCATCAGCTGATTATTTACGCCGATGAAATCTACGACAAAGTGCTGTACGACGGTGTTGAACACACCTCCATTGCCTCCCTGGCCGATGACGTGCTGTTTGTGACCTTTGGTGGATTGTCGAAGAACTACCGTGCGGCGGGCTATCGTGCCGGCTGGTTGATTGTCTCCGGCGACAAGCGCCATGCGCGTGACTATATTGAAGGCTTGACCATGCTGGCCTCGATGCGCCTGTGCTCGAATGTACCAGCACAACATGCGATTCAAACCGCGCTTGGTGGCTATCAAAGCATTAACGATTTGGTCACGACAGGCGGGCGCTTGTTGCGTCAGCGTGATCTGGCGCATGAAATGCTGACTGCAATTCCCGGTGTGAGCTGCGTCAAACCGCAGGGCGCTTTGTACATGTTCCCGCGCCTTGACCCTGTGATGTATCCGATTGCGGATGACCGTCAGTTTATTCTGGAATTGCTGGAAGAAGAGCGCGTACTCGTGGTGCAGGGCAGCGGTTTTAACTGGTTCGCCCCCGATCATATTCGCTTGGTATTTTTGCCGAATGTGGATGATTTGACCGAAGCCATTCAACGCATTGAGCGCTTTTTGGAGCAGTACCGCCGTCGTTATCGCTAGTTATTGCTTGTTGTTGCACGGCTTTTGTGGTTTCAGGCTATATTCACGCAAGTGAACCCAGAAATCAGGCTGACATTATGTGTGTCCCGCGTCTTAAATTAAGTTTTTTAGCCTTAGTTCTGGGATTGGGGCTTGGTTTTGAGTCGCTTGCGCAAGAACAAGCCGCTTTGAGTGATCCGAGCGCTGAAGCCCTGTTTGAAGATATGCCCTTGGTGTTGACGGCTTCGCGCATGGCGCAATCTGCACTGGATGCGCCCGCCTCGATTTTCGTGATTGACCGCGAGATGATTGACGCTTCGGGCTTTACCGAAATTCATGATCTTTTGCGCTTGGTGCCGGGCTATTTGGTGACCGATTGGCCCGATGGTCAACCAAGCGTTGCCAACCATGGTTTGGGCGATGCGCATGGCTATCGTCTCAAAGTCATGCTCGACGGCACCGCAATTAATAACCCCCTGCGTGGGGTTGTGTTGTGGACGGATCTTCCATTGCGCGTGGATGATATTCAGCGCATTGAAGTGATTCTTGGGCCGAACGGCGCGGCCTACGGTGCGGGCGCGTTTCAAGGCGTGGTGAATATCATTACCCGCTCGCCTGTCACTGAGTCCGGTGTGAGCTTTATCGGGCGTGCTGCCGCCGAAGGGAAATACGACGACGCGCAGTTGCGGGTGAGCAGTGGTTCTGATGAACAGCTCAGTTGGCGCATGAGTGCTTCGCGCCGCCAGATTCAGACTTTTGAAAGCTACAACAATGAATCCATGGAGCAGATCGAGCGCAGTGTCGTCAATGCGTTTGCCACGCTGCGGGTCAATGCCACGGATGAACTCAGTGTGCAACTTGGTTTGACGGACGGTGATGACACTCGTGGTTATCCCAATGGTCGGTTTGCGCCTATTCATGACGAAAGCGTGCAGGAGCGTTTTCTCAAGCTCGCGTGGCAGCGTAGTTTCAATGCCGAATCCGAGCTATCCGTGAAGTATTCACACCAGGGGCATGAAACCAATGGCCAATGGAATGCACGGGTGGCGGGAAGCCCCTTGGTGTATATCGACTTTGATACCACCCGCGATGCGCTTGAGTTTCAGTATTTCGATCGTATTACGCCAGAGTTGAAGTACCTGGTTGGTGCGGAGTTAAGCCAGGAAAGTGCGCAATCACTTCACTATTTTTCATCGGATGAAACTTTCCGTGAACAAAATACCCAGATTTTCGGCAATTTGGACTGGTCGCCGCAGACCGATTTAAGTGTCAATCTTGGCGGCAATCTTGAATATAACTCCTACAGCGGGAAATTATTTTCGCCACGTTTGGCCATGAATTATAAAATTGACCCGAATTCGACTGTGCGGCTTTCCACTGGTCAGGCTTACCGTCGTCCATCAATATTGGAGGCCTATGCGAATGAATCCCTGATATTTAATGGTCAGGTGATTGATACGGGTTTGCGCTCTTTAA
>DYLI01000195.1 GCA_020722165.1 Halothiobacillus neapolitanus
TGCAAGAAGCGCTTAAGGATAAGAATCCTCGCTAATGGCGACCATCGTTGGGGTGGTAGCTGGTTTGGCAGGTATTCTTGCTCCGCACGTCATTGGCTGGTTTTTAGGGCATACGCCATGAATCAAGAGGATTAAAAAGCGCCGTACAGACAGATTAAACAAATCGTTTGACTGATTTAACACCGCCAACTCGTGATGAGTGTGCAGCGTTCATAAATGCAATCCTATTATTTGAGGTGACATCATGAGCCGCGTCGTGCTTGTAATTCTAAGCTTACCCATATGGGCAGCGACCGTCCTGATAGCAATCTACGCTGGTGCGGTGTGGTTATTGACGGGTCGGAGTTGGTCTGCGTTGATGTGGCTAGTGTCCATCGACCAGTTAGGAAATTCGCTTGCCTTTGGCAACCCCGACGAAACCATCAGCTCACGCGCCGGGCGCTGCGCACAAAAAGGCGGCAACAGGCCATGCTATTGGCTATGCCGCCTGCTGCATGTGCTGGACAAAAACCACTGCGAGAAAAGTATTGGAACGTGAAAGCCGAATTACCTAAGCCTAACCCGTCTAACACTAGATAAACAGTTTCCAAATCCTGCCCCCGCTACCATAACTATTTGCTTGAGGCTGGACGAAAGTCCGGCCTTTTGCATTTCAGCGTATAGCGCTTTTCCTTCGGGCACAATGCGGATATCGCCTACGGCGGTGCGGAGGGCTTCGCGGGCGGGTTCGAGGCTGTCCCGTGATAGGCGGCTTAAATCATCCACCAGCAGTACGTCAATCCGCCCGGCTTGTGCGGCTTCGAGCATGGCTTGGTAGCCGGGGCGGTCTTGGCGTGCGCCGCTGATGGCTTCGTCTTTGTAGAGCGTGGGCATCGGCCAGCCCATGCGTGCGCAGTAGTTTTCGATGTTGCGCAGTTGGTCGCGGATGGAGGCTTCACGCTGACTGTCGGAGCTGTAGCGGCAGTAGGCGGCGGTTTTCATGCGGTAAGGGTCACTCCTTTTGGCTTTTGCCCGCGTCCGTGCGGGCGGGTGGCTTAGGCAGCCAGGCATTCATTCACTTCATAGTTTATGCGCGGGTTGCCTTGGGTACGTTCGATGAGCGCTTGCATGTCGTGACTGAACCAGCGCGGGAGGGTGTCTTTGGCAAAGTCGCGGGTGAGGAGTTCGCGGAAGCCTTGGTTCATTTCGCTGACCAGTTCATCGAGGTCGCTCATGCCGTGGCGCAGGACGCGCTTGAGCATGGTGGATTCGGTGTCCATGACTTCGGTTTTGATGATGACCGCTGCTTTGGAGATAAAGGCCAGTTCGTCGGCAATGGCGGGCAGGTGGCACACTTCAAACTTGCCCGGTGCGGGTACGTCGCAGCGTTTGCGTAGGGCGTGCCATGCGCCTTGTACCCATGCTTCGCTGTAGTTCATGCGGCTGGAGATGAGGTAGATGATGCGCTTGATGTTTTGCATGTCGTTGGATGTGAGGTATTCCGGCGCGGGATTGGTGGGCGTGGGGGTGACGCTGCGCAGTTCCATGCCGGTGACGTAGAGGATGGCATCCTTGAGTTGGGTGCGGGCAAGCTGGCTGTATTTGGCCACGCGGAATTTGTGATGCAGGCGGCTCCAGATTTCGGCGAGGGCTTTGCCTTTGGCTTCATCGGGCAGGGCGGCGACTTTGCTATGCACGATTTCGCTTAGGGTTTGTTGTTCGCTGGGGATGAGGCTTTCGATGTGGTTGTGGGGGGCAACCTGCCCGGCAGCTTCGAGGGCGCGGCGTTCCATGTCGATGAAGTATTGCCGCGCCTGCTTGCCTTTCTGGTTGCGCTCCACCATTGAAAGCTCTTTAGCCATGTCGAGTGTTATGGCGTATTC
>DYLI01000041.1 GCA_020722165.1 Halothiobacillus neapolitanus
CCATGTAGGACTGGCGCATCTCGTCTTCGAGATTGACCGGTAAAACTTCCTTGGCAAAATCAGCCATGCACACCCGCTCTCAACATCATGGGTTCTAAGAACGAACCGTTAAATAAGGCGCGAAACTATACCACAGTGAGGCGAAAGGCCAGATATAAGCGCTAGGTATTTGGCTTCCTTTACTCGATTTTGGTTAACGTCAGTGCGCCTTTAATGGTGTCGGCTTGGAAGCGAATTTTATCTCCTGCTTTGAGCTTATCGAGCATGGCCGGGTCGGCAACGCGAAAAACCATGGTCATCGCTCCCATGCCAAGATTGGGCAGCGGGCCGTGCTTGATGGTGACTTTTCCGGTGGATTGATCCACCTTGCGCACTTCGCCATCGGCCATGGCATCGTTGGTCGCCTGAGTGGCCTGTGCGTCCTTTTGCAGCAGCTCCTGATGTTTTTGCATGCCCTCAGGCGTGCTGTGATTGTGATCGCTGTGGGTTTCGGCGGCCAAAGTATTCACTTGGGCACTCACCTGGGCG
The DNA here is from genome assembly GCA_020722165.1 of Halothiobacillus neapolitanus. Lineage (GTDB taxonomy): Bacteria > Pseudomonadota > Gammaproteobacteria > Halothiobacillales > Halothiobacillaceae > Thiofaba. The sequence goes on from DYLI01000041.1 coordinate 529, forward strand.
CCGAAGCTGAGCGTGAGCGCCAAAAGGCCGGATGTAATGGATGATTGGATAATTTTCATAGCGATGTCCTCGTGTTTGAATCAATGGTTGCTGTGGCCGGACGGCTTACGCACCGTCACGGTTGGCGCTGTGGCTGCGGTTTTGGCGCGACGTGGTTCTGGCAGGGGTTTGCCTTTCCAAACATACGCTCGGGTTCCCTTGGGTTGCTTGTAGTCGCCGGGGTCTTTGTAGTTGCCGGACGCGAGTCCCTTGCGGATTTTCACCGTGGTGAACATGCCGCCCATGCCGATGGCGCCAAACTGGCCGAAGCCGGTCATCATTGGCAGGGTGTTGTCGGGCAGGGGCATTTCCATGGTGGCCATATCGTGCATCCCCTTATCGCCCATCACCATATAATCGGGGACAAGACTGCTGATTGTCTCGGCAATGCCGCCTTGTTCGACCCCGATCATGGTGGGCACGCTATGCCCCATGGCGTTCATGGTGTGGTGCGATTTGTGGCAGTGAAACGCCCAGTCGCCCTCGTCGGTGGCATCGAATTCGATGGCGCGCATCTGGCCGACGGCAATATCCGTTGTCACCTCTGGCCAGCGTGATTCGGGGCGCGTCCAGCCGCCGTCGGTGCCGGTGACTTCAAATTCATGACCATGCAGGTGGATGGGGTGGTTGGTCATGGTCAGGTTGCCCACACGGATGCGCACCCGATCCCCAAGTCGGCATACCAGCGGGTCAATGCCGGGAAAGGCGCGGCTATTGAATGTCCAGATATTGAAATCCAGCATGGTGTTAACGCGCGGGGTGTAGCTGCCGGGGTCAATGTCATAGCTGTTGAGCAAAAAGCAGAAGTCCCGATCCACCGGCATAAACGCCGGGTCTTTGGGGTGAACAATGAACATGCCCATCATGCCCATCGCCATCTGCGTCATCTCGTCGGCATGTGGGTGGTACATGAAGGTGCCGCTGCGCCGCAGGGTGAACTCATAAACAAAGGTCTGACCTGGCGGAATGGCGGGCTGGGTCAGGCCGGCCACGCCATCCATGCCGTTGGGCAGGCGTTGGCCATGCCAGTGGATGGTGGTGACTTCGGGCAGGCGGTTGGTGACGAACAGACGCACCCGGTCGCCCTCGACCGCCTCAATGGTCGGGCCGGGACTCTGGCCGTTGTAACCCCAAAGCCTGGCGTTCATGCCGGGGGCGATTTCGCGCACCACCGGCTCGGCCACCAGATGAAATTCCTTCACCCCCTGATTCATGCGAAACGGCAGCGTCCAGCCATTCAGCGTCACCACCGGGTTGTAGGGTCGCCCTTGTGCAGGCGCGACGGGGGCTTGCGTGCTGGCGTTATCCATTACCGCGACTTCGGGCAGCGCCGCCAGCGCGCTTTTATGCACCAAACCACTGGCTAAAGCGGCAAAACCCGCCTTGAATAAAAAATCTCGACGTGTGCTCATGATTTGAATCTCTTTGAATTTAGTGACCGCCGGCGGCTTCTTCAGCGGCAGTGGGGGCGGCAAGCATCATGCGGCTGGACTGCGGGCTACCGACACTCAGCGCCATGCGCAGATCGGCTTCGGCCTGCCAGAAGTTGCGTTGTGCATCGATAGCACCAATCACCGCCTGAATCTGCACGCGCGCATCGGCCAACAGCTCGAACACGCCAATCAACATGCCGTTGTAGCGCAGCACGTTTTCCTCGGCGATACGCTGGCGCAAAGGCACGATTTCCTGACGGTAATGCCGTGCCAGATCAAACGCGGTGCGGTAACGCAAATAGGCTTCGCGCGCTTCGGAACGCGCTTTAATCGCCGTGCCACGTAAGCTTTCCACCGCCTGCATGTACACCGCCTCATTGCGCGCAATACGTGCTTCGCCCAGATCAAAAATCGGCAAGACGATTTCGATCTCATAACCGCGCTTGGTGGGCAGGTTTTCGTTGTAGCTGGTATTGAGCGCAGCCACATCCAGCACATTGCCAAAACGTGTCACCTTGCTTAAGTCCATGGTTTTGGACAGCGCCACGGCCTGTTGACGCGCCTGCTGCACATCCAGACGCTCGCGCAAGGCCTGTTGCTCGACATCAGACTGTGTGCGCGCCTCAGTAGGCAAATCAGGCAGACGTTCCGGCAGGGTGAATGCCGTCTGCGTGCCCCACAGTCCAAGTTGACGAATCAGGCGCTCGCGCGTCTCCCCGACATGCCCCTGCGCCAAGGCCAGCCGCGCCGTGGCATCGGCGTAAAACGCCTGTTCACGCGCCTGTTCGCGCACGCCCCAGTTGCCCGCCGCGCTCATGCGCTTGGCCAGTTCGGCGCTGGCCTTGGCGGCCTCGTTAACTTTGCGCCAGTAGCGCAGGCTTTCTTCGGCGGCGAGCGCATCAACCCATGCTTTGCGCGTCTCCAGGGCAATGCCCATGACCATCTGACTGGTGCGCAGGCGCACTGCCTCCAGCTGATCTTCGGCAATCTCCATGCGCGCGGGCATGGTCAGCAGATCGAAAATGCCGAACACAAAGCGGCGCTCGATTTCGATTTCCGCCCCCTGCTCGGTGCGTGAATAGCTGAAACCGGGGTTGCGCAGCCGCCCCGCCTGCACGCGCTCAGCATCGGCAATGCCCACATCGGACAAAACCATGCGCAAGGCCGGGTTATTCAGCAGCGCAATACGCACCGCGTCATCGGCACTTAGCGGCTGCTTTTTGAGTAGTTCAGCCAGCACTGTGCTGACATCTTCGCCCTGTTTAGGCAGCGCTTGCTGTTCGCTCGTCAGCAGGCGCGCATCGGTCTCGCGCTGCACGCCGCTTAAGCCTGCATCCGGTTGCAGGGTCGCGCAGCCAGCCAAGGCCAAACCTATGGCCAGCAGTAATGGAATGCGTACCAATGGATTCATTGCGCACCTCCCATAGCATGTCCGGCATGTTCATTTGCCATCATCGCGCCATGCCCGGCATGGCCGGGTGAATTGGCCACACGCGCATTGACCTCAGCCCAAGGCACAAGCAGAGTGGGTTGAAACGGGATGTAGTCAAGAAAAACCGAGGGATATTCAAGCGGCGCAAGCTTGGCTTCCGCTTGATCGACACGAGGCATTGCCGTAGTTGGGGTTGGGGTCATCGCCATGGCAGGAGCAGGTTCATCCTGCGCCGCAAGCTGCAAAGGCAGGCACAGCAGCAAGGCCAAGCCTGCCGCAAACGTAAATCGAAGGTTCATGTGAAAGCCCTCCTCAATCTGAATTAAAGACCATGCCGCGTACCCCCATCCTGACGGATCAGGGCGTAGCACGGCGCATCAAGATTCAGAGGGAGAGCGGGGGGCGCAGCGGCGGCAGAGAAATGTGTGAAGAAAAATGTGCGAAATGCGGCGCAATCACGTTGTCAGGCAAGCGCTCACGCAAAAACACCCGCGTAGGCGTGGCAATAAAATGCGCCAGTGCAAAACAATGCGGGCAGTTATCGGACACAGACGCGGTGTCGCCCGTGCCGTCGGTGATGCCCTCATCAACATGATGATGACAGGCCGAATCCATTGGTTCATGCGCTCCGATGCCATTGACTCCGGCCACAGATTGCGCAGCCGTTTCCATATTGCACATGCTCATGCTCACCCCGGCGATGCCCTGCACGGGGAGCACAATGGTAAGCAGCAGGATAAGCAGTTGGCGCAGCAGTTTCATGAAGAAGCTTAATGTCTATGGCAACGAAGTCATGAGTAAGAGGCTAAGGCGCTAAAACAGCTTGCGCAAATAGATTTTTCAAACACGTCATTAACAAATTGCAAATCAAGCCAGTAATGCCCGCACCGCGTCCGCCGTCGGCTGCTCTATCACCCCGCGCTCAGTCACAATCGCGTCGATCAAATCCGCTGGGGTCACATCAAACGAGGGATTCCACGCCGCTACACCCGCAGGCGCAATCGGCACGCCGGCCAAGGACGTGATCTCGCTCATCGGGCGCGTTTCAATCGGAATCAAATTGCCGTGCGCCAGGCTCAGATCAAAGGTACTCGAAGGCGCAACCACCATGAATTTCACCCCGTGATGCCGCGCCAAAATCGCCAGGCCGTAGGTGCCGATCTTGTTGGCGGTATCGCCATTGGCAGTAATGCGATCTGCTCCGACGATGACCCAACCCACCTGCCCCGTGCGCAGCAAGCTGGCCGCCGCACCTTCACACTGCAAGGTCACAGGAATACCGTCCTGCTGCAATTCCCAAGCCGTTAAACGTGCGCCCTGCAACCAGGGGCGGGTTTCATCTGCAAACACCTGCGTAATGCGTTGCTGAGCGTAGGCCGAACGAATCACACCCAAGGCCGTGCCATAACCCGCTGTCGCCAAAGAACCGGTGTTGCAATGCGTTAATACGGCTAAACCCGGCTCAATCAAGGTCGCACCCAGCTCGCCCATGCGTCGATTGGCGGCAATGTCCTCGGTTTCAATGCTCAAGGCTTCCTGTTCCAAACGCACCGCGTCGCCGCCTGCGTCTAAAACCTTTCCCATGCGCTCCAGAGCCCAAAATAAATTGACCGCCGTGGGGCGGGATTCAGCAAGTTTTTGTATTTCAATGCGAATACGTGCCACATCAGTGGCATGTTGCGCCGCAAGCACCACACCAAACGCCGCCGCCACGCCAATCGCCGGGGCACCGCGCACCACCATATCGCGTATGGCCTCGGCGACATTCTGTGCGCGGGTACATTTCAGAACAACCCGCTCATGCGGTAAGCGACGTTGATCGAGTAATTCAAGCGTTGTGCCTGTCCAGCGCAAAGCGCGCACCGTGTCGAATTGCTGCATATCCCACCTTTGATATCGTTGACTTAGGAACTCTGGGGGCTTGAAGCAGCCTAGTGCTATTATCAGCCGCCGATAATATACCCAAGAACATGATGACTCAGGAGGCCAGTCGTGTCCGAGCAAAAAATCAAAGTGGTGCATGAAGACGAAGAAACCATGTATCAAAAGCGCGAGCCGATTCACCCTCGCTCGATCAAGGGTCGTTTTCGCACCTTTAAATCATCCATGCTACTCATGGCGTTCGCTGTGTTTTATTTTCTGCCTTGGGTACGTTGGGATCATGGCGGCTCGGTCACTCAGGCGGTGCTGTATGACCTACCCAATCGCCGCTTCTATATCTTCGATTTGATTGTGCATCCGCAGGATATTTATTGGCTGGCTGGTGCGCTGATTATCTTTGCCTGGTTACTATTTTTCGCCACCAGCGTGGTTGGGCGGGCGTTCTGTGGTTATTTTTGCTTCCAAACACTATGGACGGATGCGTTCATGTTTATCGAACGCTGGATTCAAGGCGACCGCCCGGCGCAAATCAAGCTCGACAAAATGCCGTGGAATGCACAAAAAATCACCCGCAAGGGTCTGACATGGCTGGCGTGGTTGGCGCTTGCATGGTGGACGGGCTTTACCTTTACCGCCTACTGGGTGGATGCACCAACCCTGTTCGTCGAGTTTTTCCAGGGCACCGCGCCGCAGCCTGCTTATTTCACCATCGGTTTACTCACGGCGATCACCTTTGTGGTCGCAGGCTTCGTGCGTGAGCAAGTGTGTTTTTACATGTGTCCCTACGCCCGTTTCCAGGCGGTGATGTTCGACAAGGAAACCATCATCCCAACCTACGATTACCCGCGTGGCGAAGGCGAACAGGGGCGCACCCACTTGGCACGCGGGCTAAAAACCCAAGATGAGCGCAAAACAAGTGGTCATGGCGACTGCATTGACTGCGGCCTGTGCGTGCAGGTCTGCCCTACTGGGATTGATATTCGTGACGGTCTGCAAATTGGCTGCATTAACTGCGGCTTGTGCATTGATGCCTGTGACGAAATCATGGACAAGCAAGGCTGGCAACGCGGCTTGATTCGTTATGCCTCAGAACTGGAGATCGAAACCAAGCAGAAGCCGCATCTACTCAAACCCAAAACCATCGGCTATGGCCTTGCCATTTTAGTGGCCACTGGCTTGTTGGCCTGGAGTATCTTTAACCAGGCCAAAATGGACTTCAGCGTAGCGCAAGTACGCAGCCCGCTGGCCGTGTTAATGTCCGATGGCCGGGTACAAAACAGCTATGAGATCAAAATCAACAACAAGCTCACACGCCCGCTCAAGCTGGATATGAATCTACGCGATCTGCCCAAAGGCGAACTTGAAATTGCAGGTACGGCGAAGGAAATCATCGTGCCGACCGATGGTTATATCAACTTGCTGGTCCGGGTACGGCAACCCATGACCTCGCGGGGCGCACAGCAAAAGTTTGAGTTTGTTCTCATCGACAAAGATGGCGAAGTACCGCCAACAAACATGCCCACCACTTTCAACATGCCTCGGTAAATCATGAATCTATTACTTAGTCTGGCGATTGGCCTTGTGCTGATCGTGCTAGTGTTTTTTGGCTTGAATCGCTTACTGCGCCTTCCTGGTCGTCAGGCTGCGGTGATTCTGGCAATTTTGTCTCTGGGCTTTTATTTGCCCTATGCCCTGCTGCACTGGGAAGGTGGCGACGTGCTCGCTATTCACCTTGCGGTGTATTTAATGACGGCATTCGTACTCGGTCTCTTGGCGCATCAGCGCGAACAAAACCTCCCGCCCAATGGACGCAGCTTCCGCTGGGGGCCAGGCATGATTATTGGTTTTTTCTCCGTCATTATCGCCATGGACTCCATGTTTGTGACCCTGGCAATTAACGGCATGGGTGGAAAAGTGGCTGAATTTTTACTGCCCAAGCCACGTCACGCGGAAATGGTGAGCTCACACTTCCCCGGCGTGATTTCGCACGATTTTCAGCAAAAAGAAGCGCTTTACAATCAGTATCTGCATCAAGTGGAGCAACAAAAGGAACGCGGCTGGCAGGTACAGTATGGCTGGGTGGGTGAAGCCATCGCACATCAAGCTGGCAGTTTCCAGGTGCAGGCGCGCGACAAGCAAGATCAGCCGATTAGCGGTGGGAATGTTGAGGCCAGTTTTTTGCGCCCTTCGGATAAAAAAGAAGATTTCAACCTAAAACTTGCCGAAACGGAACCCGGCGTGTATCGCACAGAGGTCACACCGCCCATGCCAGGGCTGTGGCAAGTCGTGATCGTGGTACGCCGTGGGGACGATGTACACGAAATTCGCGCTTCAACGGATGTACTCGATGCTGCGACGCAAGCGAAATAAATGCCTGGTTCAGAAAGCATCTTCACGCCTTTAGCGGATAAACAGGCCGCAACTGAACTGCATTGTTTTCACTGCGGCCTGCCCGTACCGCCCGCAGCGACTTACACTGCGCGTGTGTTGGGCGAAGATCGCCCCATGTGCTGCCCCGGCTGCAAAGCGGTGGCCGAAGCGATTGTCGAAGGCGGCATGGAAGACTACTACCGCTACCGTACCGAAGCCTCGCCACAAGGGCATGAGCTGGTGCCGCGTGAGCTGGAAAGCCTGCGTCTGTACGACCGCGAAGCCTTACAAAAAAGCTTTGTCACCCGTGATGGCGACCTGCGCGAAGCGGCGCTGATTCTGGAAGGCATGACCTGCCCTGCCTGTGTTTGGCTGAACGAAAAGCATGTCCGCGCCCTGCCCGGCGTGATTGCTTTTTCCATCAACTACAGCACCCAGCGTGCGCGTGTGCAGTGGGATGAGCGCCAGATCCATCTGAGCGACATTCTGCAAGCCATTACCGCGCTCGGCTACAGCGCGCATCCATTCGATGCCGGTCGGCAAGAGGCCTCCGCCAAACGCGAACGTACGGTTGCCCTGCGTCGTGTCGGTGTCGCGGGCTTGAGCATGATGCAGGTGATGATGCTCGCCATCGCGCTCTACTCCGGCGACTTTAGCGGCATGGATGAGCAGTTGCGCCATTATCTGCGCTGGGCCAGCCTGTTACTCACCTTACCGGTCATTCTTTACAGCGCCTCGGGCTTTTTTATCTCCGCCTGGCGTGAGCTAAAAATCAAACGTCTGGGTATGGATTTGCCGATCAGTCTGACGCTGGGCTTGAGTTTTATCGCCAGCGTATGGGCGACGGTAACACAGAGCGGCGAGGTGTATTTCGACACCGTAACCATGTTTGTGTTTTTGTTGCTGACGGGGCGCTTTCTGGAAATGGCGGCACGCCACAAGGCTTCCGCCGCCGCCGATGCGCTGGTCAAATTGCTGCCGACGATTGCGGCACGCATCAATGCCCAAGGCGAAGAAGACATGGTGCCGGTGATCGAATTGTGCAGCGGCGATCATGTTCGCATCCGTCCGGGTGAAAGCGTACCTGCCGATGGTGTCGTCATCGAAGGCCGCAGTAGTGTCGATGAATCGCTGCTTACGGGCGAAAGTCTGCCCAGCGGGCGCGGTGTCGGTGATGTACTGATCGGCGGCTCGGTGAACGTCGAAAGCCCACTGCTAATGCGCGTGGACAAGGTGGGGGCGGACACCATGCTGTCCTCCATTCTGCGCCTGCTGGATCGCGCCCACGCCGAAAAACCGCGCATTGGAGAAATTGCCGACCGGGCTGCACAATGGTTCGTACTGGGCTTGCTCATCACCAGTGCCCTCGTGGCCGCGTGGTGGTGGCTACATGAGCCAGCGCGCGCCTTCTGGGTGGTGATTTCCTTGCTGGCGATTACCTGCCCCTGTGCGCTAGGCCTTGCCACCCCCGCCGCGCTTACCGCCGCCACGGGCAGTCTCACACGCCTTGGATTGCTGGTCACACGCGGCCATGCGCTCGAAACCCTCGCCAAGACCAATCATGTGGTCTTCGATAAAACCGGCACGCTGACCTATGGCAAACTCACGCTGGAGAAAATCATTCCCTTGGATGGCGTGGGGCTGGATGCGAGCCAGATTCTGCACCTTGCCGCCGCGTTGGAGCGCGCCTCCGAACACCCGGTTGCCAAAGCGATTGTGGCACAAGCGCCGCAAGGTGTCGCCGCAGAATCCATCACCGCCCTGCCCGGCCAGGGCATTGAAGGCCGGGTGGATGGACAACACTATCGCGTGGGCAACGCCGAGTTTGCGGCACAGCTTACGCAACAAAACGCCCCCGCTGCCCCCGATGAAAGCGGAACGCTGGTTCTGTTGGCGAATGAACAGCGCGCACTGGGCTGGCTGGTATTGCGCGACAAGGCACGCGACGAGGCACACGAAGTCATTCGTGATCTGCAAGCACGCGGCAACAAAGTCAGCCTGCTCAGTGGTGATCGTCCGGCAGAAGCGCAACGCATGGGTGCGAGCTTGGGCATAACGCAGATTTTTGGCGGCCTGCACCCGCAAGACAAACTGGAGCAACTGCGTCGCTTCCAACAGGAAGGGGACATTGTTCTCATGGTTGGCGACGGCGTGAATGATGCCCCGGTGCTGGCTGGGGCGCAGGTTTCGCTGGCCATGGGCGGCGGCACACAACTTGCCCAATCCAGCGCCGATATGATTTTACTCTCGGAAAACCTGCACCATATTCCACAAGGATTAATGGTCGCGCGCAAAACCATGCGCATCATTCACGAAAACCTCGCCTGGGCGCTGGGTTACAACATTATCGCCATACCCGCCGCCGCCGGCGGCTTTGTCCCGCCCTGGCTAGCTGCGATCGGCATGTCATTAAGTTCGCTTATAGTGGTATTAAATGCTTTGCGCTTGCGCCGCGTCTAAAGCCCGCGTAACGTTTCGCACATTGACGGAGTAATTTTGTGGATATTCTGTATCTTTTGATTCCGCTGAGTATGCTGGTCGCCGGTTTACTGATTTGGGGTGTCGTGTGGTCCGTGCGCAGCGGTCAATATGATGATCCCGACGGCGACGCACACCGCATTCTGATGGACGATGATGACCCACGTATTCCGCACTCCAACACAGACAACACGCCTCAAGAAAAGCACTCACGCTAAGTTGTTGGTGAGTCCGATCTTCCCGGCGTACAATTCACTTAACGTTTCATAAGCCCACCCTAGCAAGGAGATTGCACCATGCACCTGTTCAACTTTGAAAACTTCGCACTGACCTTCACTTTTGGTCTGATTATCTTTGCGTGGTTGACTTTTTTGGGTGTGATTTTTTCCTAATCAACCCAAATCGATAGGCATTAAAAAACCCGCATCAAGCGGGTTTTTTGTGGGTCTATACCCCTTTTTTGAAAAAAGAAGCTAGGAAGGACTTGATTTAAGCCGTCAAGCTCGCACGCATTTTCTTCATTGCCGCCTGTTCAATCTGGCGAATACGCTCGGCCGAGACACCGTATTCTGCCGCCAGCTCGTGCAAGGTTGCCTTCTCACCTTGCGTCAGCCAACGTCGCTGCACAATCGCCCGGCTACGTGCATCAAGCTTATCAACAGCACTATCCAGTTGGTCAAGCTGCTGAGAATGACTATCGACACGCTCCAGGGTCAAAGCGGGGTCAGCATCCGAGGCCTCCAGCCAAGCCGCCGGAGCAAGATGCGCTTCATCATCATTATCGGCATCAATGGCCACATCGCGCCCCAGCAAGCGCGACTCCATTTCAAACACCTCATATAAGGGCACGTTCAATTCTTCGGCAATCGCCTTGCCCTCATCTTGAGTCAGCCAATGCTCACCATCACGCATCCCGCGCAAACGGAAGAACAACTTACGCTGTGCCTTGGTAGTGGCCACACGCACCATACGCCAGTTGCGCATGATGAACTCGTGAATTTCGGCACGAATCCAATGCACCGCAAAGGTAATTAAACGCACTTTGCGATCGGGCTCATAACGACGCACCGCCTTCATCAGGCCGATATTGCCCTCCTGCACCAGCTCGCCCAAAGGCAAGCCGTAACCGCTGTAGCTCCGCGCAATATGCACCACAAAGCGCAAATGCCCCATCACCAGCTGTTTGGCGGCTTCAAGGTCTTGATGATCTTGCAGGTTTTTAGCGAGGCGATATTCCTCGTCAGCATCCAACATAGGAATTTTGCGTAAATCGGCCAAATACGCCGACAAAGCCTCGCGCGGCGAATCGTGCATAGAGACAGGAAAAACAGGAAGTTGATCGGTCAATGACACGTCGAGTCTCCTCATTAAAACATTGTGGTTGAATTTAGCACTCCAAGAGTGAGAGTGCCAAGTCAACCCATAAGTTCCTGCACCATCTCTTTTGATGATTTCATAAAAAATTCAAATTAATTTCACAAAAAAATACCGACACCCGCTATAGACTTATCGCAAGTCAAATAGACATCTAGACAACATATATGAGTTTCTACGCCATCAAGCGCGACCACGCAAGTCATGTTTACCGCCAAATTGCCAAGTCGCTGCAGGACGAGATCAAGCAACGCTACACCACCGGCGATGCCCTACCCTCCGAACTGACCCTCGCCGCGCGCTTTGGTGTTAATCGCCATACCATACGTCATGCCGTTGATCTTCTTATTGAAGTGGGCTTGGTCGAGCGTCGCCATGGCAGCGGAACCTTCGTGCTGGGGCTAATTGATTACGCCATTAATGCCAAAACGCGCTTTACCGAACAGCTCGAAGGCAGCGGCATGAGCGCAGACACGGAAATTTTGAACCATATTGTCGCCCCGGCCTCTGCTGGCGTGGCGCGCCGTTTGCATCTGCGTGAGCACGAAGATGTGGTGTTTATTGAAACCCGCCGCCGCGTCGATAGCGTGCCGTTTGCTCTGGTATCGCATTTTTTCCCGGCCAAAGACTATGACGAACCACTCAGTCATTACACCGGCGGTTCGCTGCATGGTTTTTTATCCACCCAGCTCAATTTGCGCCTGCGCCGCACGGAAAGCCTGATTACCGCCACTCTACCGCAAGGTGATGATGCCCAGCTTTTGTCCATGCCAAGCAACAGCCCCGTGCTGCGCGTGAAAAGCCTGAATGTTTCAGAAGCGACCGGCGAACCCGTCGAGTATGCCTTAACCCGATTCCGTGCCGACCGCGTGCAGCTGTCGGTCATGGTGTAGCCCCCGCTGTCCCTGTCCGTTGTATCAAACCCTGTTTAGGAGATGTTTATGTCT
>DYLI01000042.1:0-1151 GCA_020722165.1 Halothiobacillus neapolitanus
TCCAGCAAGGCAAAGTGCCGAAGACAGTACACTTGGTACGGCGAGGCGCTTTAACTCCGCTGGGGCGGTTTTGCGCAGGCTCTAATTTAATCCAAAACCCGCAGCATGGACGGATGCGTCAGCCGAATGCGCGGGCTTTTGCCGCCGGGGCGGGTGAGCCAGCCGCGTGCTTCGATGCGTTTGCCTTGCAGTCGCTTGAGGTCAAGGTCGCTAAAATACGGCATAAGGTCGTGGTCAATTTTGAGGGCAACCCCGCCGTCCAGATTGATCCACTGCGCATGACGGCTGCCGCCGACGTTTTCCACGCGGCCTTGCAGCAGGATATAGCCGGTCACGTCGCTGGGCAGATTGCGCGCTTCAACGGGCGTGCGATAGGCGGGCAAAGCCCAGATGCCGCGCCCGGCCTGGCGTGCTTTATTTTCAGCTTGAGCAAGGCAGTCTTGCCCCCAAACATTGGGTGGAATGGCGACGCGGCTGGCTAAGCCTTGTTCCAATAGCGTGGCTTCGACGCTTTGGCCGTCTGCAAGGAACACATGCGCGAGGACGCGACCGTAGTGATCCTGGGGCTCATCACCAATCCGCAGAGCAACACGATGATCGCTAGCACGTATGAGCTTTTGCAGTAATGCGCTGGCTTCTTGCGCCAGCGGGTCGGCGGGGTGGCCTTGGTGGCTCAGTTCGGGGGTGTTAATGCCGATAATGCGCACGCGACGATCGTCTGACAGGCGCAGGGTGTCGCCATCGCTGACACTAACCACGCGCACCTGTTCGTCAATACGATCGCTGGTGCAGTTAAGTGCGAATGCGGGAAGGCTGCATAACAAAAGGGCACCCATAACGGATGCCCTTAAAGCCATAAACGCGGAGTGCATTAACGACCGAAGCGCTTGTTGAACTTGTCCACTTGCTTGGCGGTGTTGATATTCTTTTGCTCGCCAGTGAAGAAAGGATGCGACTTGGAAGACACTTCAAGCTTGACTTGTGGGTATTCCTTGCCATCTTCCCAAACGATTTTTTCTTTGGCAGAAATGGTGGAGCGGGTCAGAAAGCTGAAGCCGCTGGCCAGATCGGTGAATACGACGGGGCGGTAGTTAGGGTGAATATCGGGTTTCATGGTGTGTGCCTGTGTGTGTATCGACCCATCACAATGA
>DYLI01000042.1:1251-3571 GCA_020722165.1 Halothiobacillus neapolitanus
GGCAGGAAATGCTGCATCAAATCATTCAGATAACGCCAGCCGTGGGGGCTGGCAGCAATGCGTTGAATACTCCAGTCAAGCAAGCCTTCTTTTTCGGCTTGCTGCATGGCGGTTTGGATGCGGCTTAGCGGGATGCCTGCGCGCTCCTGGAATAGATGCGGTGCAAAGCCGTGTTTCAGTCGTAGAGCGTTGAGCATGAATTCAAAGGCGGCATCACGGGCTTTAGGGTGTTCTTCGCTGTAGGCGGCGGCTGTTCCGGCGTGGGTTTGGTAGTCTCGCGGATTTTTGATGCGTGCGCGGCGTAGGATGCGTTGTTCGGCGGGCAGGGTGATTTTGCCGTGTGCGCCTGCACCGATACCTAAGTAATCGCCATATTCCCAGTAGTTAAGGTTGTGGGCGCAACGCTGGCCGGGTTGGGCGTAGGCGGAAACTTCGTATTGGGCGTAGCCTGCATTGGCCAGCAGGGCTTGTCCAGCCTCTTCGATGTCGGCGAGGTGCTCATCATCGGGCAGGCTGGGCGGGTGGTTGTAGAACCAGGTATTGGGTTCAAGGGTGAGTTGATAGTAGGAAATGTGCGTGGGGGCAAGTGCAATGGCCTGGCGCATGTCGGCTTCGCCATCCAGCACGCTTTGGCCGGGCAGGCCGTGCATCAGGTCAAGATTGAAGTCGCTAAAGCCTGTGGCATGGGCCGCTTCGGCGGCAGCAATGGCTTCGCGCCCGCCGTGAATGCGTCCGAGGGTCTTAAGTTGGACATCGTTAAAGCTTTGCACGCCGATGGAGAGGCGGTTGATGCCCAAGGCGCGGAAGTCGCGGAATTTGCCAACCTCGACTGTGCCGGGGTTGGCCTCTAAGGTGATTTCAATGTCGGGCAGCAGTTTGAGGCGGGCGCGCAGGCCGGAAAATAGGCGATCCAAGGCTGCGGCAGAAAACAGGCTGGGCGTGCCGCCGCCAATGAAGATGCTGGTAATGGCTCGTCCCCAGACCAGTGGCAGATCCTGCTCCAGGTCGCGCAGCAGGGCATCGACGTAATCAAATTCCGGCAGGGTGCTGGGCGCTTCATGCGAGTTGAAGTCGCAATAGGGACATTTGCGCACGCACCAGGGGATGTGGATGTAGAGTGCGAGAGGGGGGAGGCTAGTGAAGTTGAACATCAGGAAGGGTTCGTTAGCCTTGCAGTTTGATTTGTGCAAGCAGGCTTTGCAGGGCAAGGGCGCGGTGGCTGATCGTGTTTTTAATGGCTTCCGGCAGTTCTGCCGCGCTGCATTGGTGGCTGGGGACCCAAAAAATCGGGTCATAACCAAAGCCGTGTTCGCCTTGTGCGTGACCAAGAATGCGGCCTTCCCATGTGCCTTGAGCAATCAACGGTGTGGGGTCTTCCGCGTGGCGCAGGTAGGCCATGACGCATTGAAAGCGCGCCGTGCGTTGCTCTTGCGGCATGTCGCCGAGGGCTTCAAGCAGCTTGCTGTTGTTATCAGTGCTGCTTTTATTCAGCCCAGCATAGCGTGCCGAATAAATGCCGGGTGCGCCGTTGAGTGCGTCAACTTCAATGCCGGAGTCGTCGGCCATGGCGGGTAGGCCGGTATGCTGGGCGGCATTGCGGGCTTTGATAATGGCATTTTCGATAAAGCTCAGGCCGGTTTCTTCGGCTTCGGGCACGGCAAAGTCGGACTGGGGGCGAATGTGCAGACCAAGCCCCGCGAGCAGGCTGTTAAATTCGATAACTTTGCCGGCATTGCCGGTGGCGAGGATGATGGTGTGGCTCATGCGCTGGCGTGATGGTGAGATGTGGGGGCGCATTGTAGCGAACTTATGCCGCAGCCGGGGTTGTGTCTCGAAAATAGAGGGCAATAACGTATTGAATGACGACTCTTTATTCGCTATAATCCGCGACCTTGTTTGTTCAGTACACGCCTTTTGGGTGTGCTGGCTATTAAATCCCGCCCAAAAAAGTTTAGAGATGTCGTGACATGAAAATTCTGTCTTCCCTCAAATCCGCCAAGACCCGTCACAAAGATTGCCAGATTGTGCGTCGTCGCGGCAAAGTGTATGTGATTTGCAAGAGCAACCCGCGCTTCAAGGCGCGTCAGCGTTAATTGAGTGCTTTTGTAAGCTCATTCGCTCACACAGAAAAAACCCGCTGAAGATTATGTCTTTAGCGGGTTTTTTGTTGTATGTAGAGTATCCCGGATGTTAATCCGGGGCGGATTGCCACGTCGAAGCCTTCCCGGATTAGTATCCGGGCTACAAATGCAATTGAATAATTAGGCCTTGAGCGGCGTGACCAGAATTTCGCTGACCATGCAGTGCGTTTCACCCGGCG
>DYLI01000042.1:3671-12361 GCA_020722165.1 Halothiobacillus neapolitanus
GCCTTGAGCGGCGTGACCAGAATTTCGCTGACCATGCAGTGCGTTTCACCCGGCGCGAGCAGAACCTTGTCGTCGGCGGCGTTGGTGGTTTCAATGCACAGCATTTGGGCGTATTCATCGGCGCGCATGTCGGGGAAACCGCCAGCTTTTTCGTCCCAGGGGTTCCAGACGACGGTGGAGCGACTGCCTTCCTTGCGCACATGGATGCAGCGTTGCAGGGCGGCATCTTCCACGATGACTTCGGATTCGGTGTCGAGGTACACGCGGTCGGTTTCGCTGTTGAGGCGTAACGCCACGTCGCTTTGTATATCACGCAGCATGTCGCGGGTTTTGTCGAGGAAAGCGGTGTCGGCAAGGCCAGTGATGGCGACTTCAGCGATGTCGCCAACGTGCAGATAGGTGTGCAGCGCTTGGGTGATGGTGCAGGCTTCAGTGCCGCGATGTTCGGTCATCAGGGTCATTTTCAGGCTGTCGGCAAGCTTGACTTCAAGGCTGAGACGGAAATCATGCGGCCAGTATTTGGCGCTGGTATCAGAAGGCAAAAGCTCTAAAGTCAGGGTCACGCTGTTGTCATCGGCCTTGGAGCTTGCCACCTGCCAGTTCAGATTGCGCGCAAAGCCATGCGCCGGTTGCCCCTCGCTTCCAGCGCCGAACCACGGCCAGCATACTGGCACGCCACCACGCAGACTTTTGCCGGGGACGGTTTTGGCTTCTTCACCGACCCAGATAATGGGCGGTTGATCGCCCACTTGGTAATGGATGATTTGCGCGCCTTGCAACATGACGCGGGCTTCGGCTTGAGCTGTGCGCAGAATGGCAACGGGAAGATCAGCTTCGCCTTGCACAAAATGCAGCGCGTCACCGTGGGCTTGGGTCAGGCTGAAGTTGGCATTGAGTTGGGCAATGTCGTTGCTCATGTATAAATCCTGAATTTAGGTGCGGATGATGGAGTTTTCGCCGGTGCCGAAAGGATTGGGCACGCTGGCATCAGGCGCATCATCGTTCAGATAGGCCTTTTCGCCAAGGTGATAGAGAAATTGGTATTCACGACCTGGTTCAAGCTCAATCTCCAGGCTCCATGAACCATCTTTTTTCTTTTTCATCGGCAAGCTGTCGTCTCGCCAGTCATTGAAATCACCCGTCAAGCACACGCATTCGCTGTTTTGCGCCATATCGGCGGCAAGGGTGAAGGTGGCTTTGCACGCGGGGCGGGTTTTGAGATGCTTTTTAATCAGGCTCATGGGATTTCTCCTTGGTTCGTGACTTTGAATGTAGACCGTGCGCACGATGTCCGCATGTTTAATTCCACAAACTAAACGCTGGCAGGTTACAGGGTGATGAATCAGCGACTATCCGCCCGTCACAGGTGGGAAAAAGGCCACTTCATCTCCGTCGTTTACAGCGTGGTCGCGGCCAACATAGTCGTGGTTGATGGCAACGAGTAGATTGGAGGGCATGGGGAAGTCCGCGACAGCAGACCAGACATCGCCAACAGTGAGGGTGTTCCCGGCTGGGATAGTGCGTTCCGCTGTGCCAATGCGCTCGCGCAGGCTGGCAAAAAATTTCACTTGAATCATGATGGATTTGTTTCGTAGGGGAATTGTGTGGCTATCATGGCGGCATGAATGATTCTGTTGCAAGTGTATTGAAGCCGACATCACAAGAAGATGGCTTTGCGGCGCGTTTATTACTGTGGTGGCGTGAGCATGGCCGGCATGATTTGCCCTGGCAGGTCAGTGGGCAGGTCAGTGGGCAAGTGTCCGATGAAGATGCCGAAGCGCGCGTGTGGCGGGTGTGGGTGTCGGAGGTCATGCTGCAACAAACGCAGGTGGTGACGGTGATTCCTTATTTCCAGCGTTTTATGCAGCGCTTTGCCGATGTGGCGAGCTTTGCGCAGGCGCATGAGGACGAGGTGTTGGCGCATTGGGCGGGCTTGGGCTATTACCGCCGTGCGCGCTTGTTGCACGCGGCGGCCAAGCAGGTTGTGGCAGAGCATGATGGGGTGTTTCCGCGTGATTTTGCCGATGTTTTGGCGTTGCCCGGCGTGGGGCGTTCAACGGCAGGGGCGGTGCTGGCACAGGCGTTTGATCTGCCGCATCCTATTTTAGATGGCAATGTGAAGCGGGTTCTGGCGCGGTTTTATGGGGTTGAAGGTTGGCCGGGCGAGGCGGCGGTGGAGCGAGAGCTTTGGCGTTATGCTACCGCGCTCACGCCAATCCAGCGTGCGGCGGATTACACGCAGGCGATTATGGATTTGGGTGCGACGCTCTGTACTTCGCGCACTCCGGCCTGTGAGCGTTGCCCGCAGGCGTTGGCATGTGTTGCGCGGCAAAGCGGGCGGGTGAGCGAGTTGCCCACGCCGCGTCCGCGCAAGGTGTTGCCGGTGCGTCAGGTGGCGATGTGGCTGGTAGAGGGGGCGGATGGGGTGTTGTTGCAACGTCGCCCGCCGGTGGGGATATGGCCGGGTTTGTATGGTTTGCCGGAGACTGAGGTGGGCGTGATGCTGGAGGGTGTGCAGCCGGGCGAATGCCTACCGGTCATGCGCCACACGTTCAGTCATTATCATCTGGATATTTTTCCGCGCCGCGCCCGCTGGCTGAATGCAGTCTCGGTCATGGATGATGAGCGTTCGCTCTGGTATAAACCTAATCTATCAGCCAGTGCGGGGCTTCCCGCGCCGGTTAGTCGTTTAATCAAACTGTATTTTAAGGAGTAGCGTGATGAGTCGTATGGTGCAGTGCAGTCGATTGAAGAAAGAAGCCGAAGGCCTTGAGCGTGCGCCTTATTTTGGCGAATTGGGTCAGCGTATTCTGGATAATGTCAGCAAGCAGGCCTGGCAGGAGTGGCTCAAGCATCAAACCATGCTGATTAATGAGTATCGACTTACCCCGGTTGACCCCAAGGCGCGCAAGTTTTTGGAGCAGGAAATGGAGAAGTTTTTCTTCGGTGAAGGTTCGACGGCTCCCGAGGGGTTTGTGCCGCCTGCGGCCTGATGGCGGTTGAGCTAGCAGCCAGATCGTCTCAAGTCCGACAGGCTCCTGGTTTTATCCGCCTTTGCATTTGGGTGAGGCTTCGATCACGCCACCCTTGGCCGCCCATTCATCGGGGGTCAGGGTATTGAGAGTGAGCGCGTGAACACTGCCTGCAAGCTCGTCCGCCAGAACTTTGTTGACGGCGCGATGGCGTGCGAGCAAAGTTTGTTCAGCAAAGGCATTGCTTACAAGAGTGATGTGAAAGTGCGAATCGCTGGCACGCGTGGCGTGGCGATGGCTTTCGTTGACGATTTCGAGATGTGTAGGTAGAAAGGCGGCACTGAGCTTGGTGTGAAGTGTGTTTTGCATAAAGGTTGGTTACGGATGGGGTTTTGGAAGTTTATTTACAAAATAGCGCACAAGAGTAGAACTTTTTGCGGCGCTATCGTGCCTTACTGAAGCATAGCAGGCTGGATTTTTTTCGTTATTTTAATGGGCCATTAAGAGGGTGAGTTATGAAAGCTTTAGCTGCAGTATTGGCGAGTGTGGGAGCGATGTTTTGCGCGCCTAGTTTTGCCGATAACGATGTTTTGATTGGCACCGGAGTAGGTGCGGCGGTGGGTGCGGTGGTTGGGCATCAGATTGATCACCGTAATGGTGCGTTGGTTGGCGGCGCGGTCGGGGCGGTGACGGGGGCGGCGATTTCGAGCAGCAGCAATAACAACACGCGCTATGTGGAACGTGATTCATATCGTGATACATATCGCGACCCGTATGCTTACGACACCTACAACGCGCCACGTCGGGATGTTTATGTGGTAGATCGGGGCTATTACCAGCGTCCATATCAGCGTCCGCCAGTGAATGTGATTGTTGTGGATGGTGATCGTCGCGGGCATCGTAATCATCACCATGGTGATCGTCACCATCATCAGTGGCGGAGTTACGATCGTGGGTATGATCGGGGACATGACGACGACGATTGATCGGCGCTGATTGCGCGTTGAGGTTTTGAGTGCGTTGACTAAAAAGGCTGCTTTGTGCAGCCTTTTTTGTTTAGGCGTGGTGAATAACTTTTAGGAAATCTGCACCATAAGCTTCCAATTTACGCTCGCCGATGCCAGGCAGGTTGCCCATGGCAGTCAGGCTTTGCGGGCGAGCTTCCATCATGGCCATGAGGGTGGCATCGTGAAAAATGACATAGGGCGGTACGCCTTGTTCTTCGGCCAATTCGCGGCGTTTGGCACGCAGCGCGTCCCACAAGCCTTGGTCGGCACCGGGGGGCAGGGTGCGGCCTGTGCGCGGGGAGCGTTCGGTTTTACTTGACTTGGCGGCGCGCAGTTCGCGGCGCAACCACAAGGCTTCTTCACCGCGCAGTACCGGGCGGCAGATTTCAGACAGGCGCAAACCCCCATGGCCTTCGATGTCTACCAGCAGCAAGCCGCGTGCAATGAGTTGACGATACACGCCGCGCCATGCCGTGGCGTTTAAATCGCCGCCTATGCCAAAGGTGCTGATTTTGTCGTGCGCATTGCGTTGAATGCGTTCGTCGCTTTTGCCGAGCAGCACATCGACAAGGTAGGTCACGCCAAAGCGTTGCCCGGTACGGTGGACGCAAGACAGGGCTTTTTGCGCATGGATGCTGGCATCCCAGGTGGCGGGCGGCTCAAGGCAGGTGTCGCAGTTGCCACAGGGCGTGGCCAGCGGTTCGCCAAAGTAGCCGAGCAGGGCTTGGCGGCGGCAGGTGGTCATTTCGCACAGGCCGAGCATGGCATCGAGTTTGTGTTGTTCGACGCGCTTGTGGGTTTCATCGGCCTCGGAGGCGGCCATCATTTGGCGCAGGGTGATGACATCCTGCAAACCGTAGCTCATCCACGCATCGGCGGGCAGGCCGTCGCGCCCGGCACGTCCGGTTTCCTGGTAATAGGCTTCGACGCTTTTCGGCAGGTTGAGGTGCGCCACGAAGCGCACATTGGGCTTGTCGATGCCCATGCCAAAAGCAATGGTGGCGACCATGACAATGCCTTCTTCCTTGAGGAAGCGTGATTGGTTGTGCTCGCGTTCGCTGGCGGGTAAGCCCGCGTGATAGGGCAGCGCGGGAATGCCTTTGCTTGATAGCCATGTGGCGGTTTCATCGACTTTTTTGCGCGACAGGCAGTACACAATGCCCGCTTCACCGTCGTGTTGTTCGCGAATGAATTGCAAGAGTTTGTCGCGTGCGCCGCCGTCGCCTTGGGCAATGTGATAACGGATGTTGGGACGATCAAAGCTGCTGATAAAAACGCGCGCGTTTTCTAGGCCGAGGCGGGCGATGATTTCGCGGCGCGTGGGTTCGTCGGCGGTGGCGGTGAGGGCAATGCGCGGGATGTGCGGGAAGCGTTGGTGCAGTTGTGAGAGTTGGATGTATTCCGGGCGGAAATCGTGCCCCCATTGCGAAACACAGTGCGCTTCGTCGATGGCGAACAGGGCGATGTTGGCTTGTTCAAGTAAATCAAGCGTGCGCCCATTGAGCAGGCGTTCGGGAGCCACGTAGAGCAGGTCTAGCTCGCTCTTCAATAATTGCTGTTCGACCTGACGCGCTTCAGCAAGCGAGAGCGTGGAATTGAGATAGGCGGCGTTGACCCCGGCTTGGCGCAGGGCGGCGACCTGATCCTGCATCAGCGCGATTAGCGGCGAGACAACAATGCCTGTACCCGTGCGTGCTAGAGCGGGAATCTGGAAGCACAGCGATTTGCCGCCGCCGGTGGGCATGAGGACGAGTGCATCTTCGCCTGCCATCAGGGTCGATATGACTTCATCTTGCGGCGAACGGAACTGTTCGTAGCCGAACACGCTGCGTAAAATTTCAAGGGGTTGGGTCATGTTGCCAAGGCTTGCTGCAAAAATCGGTCGAGCTGATTGGCGAAAGCTTGGCGGTCGGCTTGGCTCAAGGTGGGCGGGCCTCCGGTGCGCACGCCAGAGTCGCGCAATTGTTCCATCATGTCGCGGATGCGCAGGCGCTCGCGGATGGTCTCAAGGGTGTAACGCTCGCCGCGTGGGTTAAGCGCGTGCGCGCCCTTGTCGAGTGCCCCTGCGGCGAGGGGGATGTCGGCGGTGATGACCAAATCGCCCGCGTTGACGCGGCGCACGATTTCATCGTCGGCTTCGTCAAAACCGCCGGGCACGACCAAGCTTCGAATATGTGGCGAACGAGGTACGCGCAGGGATTGGTTGGCGACCAGTGTCAGCGGCAGGCTCAGGCGCTCGGAGGCGCGGTAGAGGATGTCCTTGATGACATTGGGGCAGGCATCGGCATCAACATAGATGTGTAAAGGCATGAACATGGCGCGCAAAAAATGTGTGCGCAGTGTAGCAGTGCTGGACACCAGAAGAAGTGACCTTAATCCACGGTGACGTTATTGAGTTCTTCCAGGCCAATAATGCCGGCTTTGACTTTTAACAATCCGGCTTCACGCAAGTTGGGTATGCCTTCTCTTGATGCTTGATCGCCGATTTCGATGGAGTTGGCGCCCGACATAATTAAGCGTTGCGTTTCGTTGGAAATGGGCATGACCTGATAAACGCCAGTACGCCCTTTGTAGCCGTTATTGCACAGCTCGCAGCCGACGGGTTTGTAAATGGTAATGCCTGCATCAATATCGGCCTGCGAAAAGCCTTCTTTTAATAATTCGACGGATGGGATTTTTTCTTCGGTTTTGCAGGCTGGGCAAAGTTTGCGCGCCAAGCGCTGCGCGATGATAAGCAATACCGACGAGGCAATGTTAAACGTTGCTACGCCCATATTGGCTAGACGGGTCAGGGTTTGCGGCGCATCGTTGGTGTGCAGGGTGGAGAGTACCAAGTGGCCTGTCTGTGCGGCTTTAATGGCGATTTCGGCGGTTTCCAGGTCGCGGATTTCACCCACCATGATGATGTCCGGGTCTTGACGCAGGAAAGCGCGCAGGGCATTGGCGAAAGTCAGCCCCACCTTGGCATTGACGTTAACCTGGTTCACGCCAGGCATGTTGATTTCCGCTGGGTCCTCAGCGGTGGAGATATTTCTTTGCCCGTCGTTGAGGATGTTCAGGCCGGTGTACAGGCTGACAGTTTTACCCGATCCAGTGGGGCCGGTGACCAAAATCATGCCATAGGGTTTTTTCAGTGCGTTGAGGTACAGCTCTTTTTGGAAGGGTTCATAACCCAGGGCATCAATGCCCAGCTTGGCGCTGGACGGATCGAGAATACGCAGTACGATTTTTTCGCCAAACAGGGTGGGGCAGGAGTTAACACGGAAGTCGATGGCGCGGGTTTTTGATATCTGAAGCTTGATGCGTCCGTCCTGCGGAATACGCTTTTCCGAAATATCCATGCGGCTCATGACCTTGACACGTGCAGTCAGGCGGTCGGCCATGGCCTTGAGTTGCGGGCTGGAGACGATTTCATGCAGGTCGCCATCGATGCGCAGACGCACGCGGAAAATGAATTCGTAGGGCTCGAAGTGAATGTCGGATGCGCCTTTTTGAATGGCTTGCAACAGGATGCTGTTGACGAATTTGACCACGGGGGCTTCGTCAGTGTCGTTTTCTTGCACTTGGGCGACGGCGGGAGAGTCGCCCGTTTCAAGGAGCGCGAGCTCGTCATCCAGCCCGGCCATCATTGACTCGGCGCTGCGTCCTTCGACCAATTTGTCAATCATCGCCCTGATTTTGTCAGCGGGCGCAAGCACGGGATCAATTTCAAAGCCGCTGGCAAAGCGAATGTCGTCAAAAGCTTGTTGAAAAGTGGGGTCTGCCACGATGGCGTGTAGCGTCTTGCCACGCTGACGCAGCGGGATGACCTGAAACTTGCGGATCACATCATCTTTCAGCAGGTTGAGTGGTAATTGCTGCGTGTCGATGGCATCAAGATCAAACAGCGGCAGGCCAAATTCGATAGCGATAATTTCCGCAACCCGACTCAGGTCGATTTTTTTGCCATCGGCAAGCGTCTGTACAAAGGATTGTTTGCGTGTCATGGCTTCGCTCATGGCCTCGCGCAAAATCGATTCACTGGCGAGCCCCGCGAGGGCAAGTTGATTTGGGATGCCTGTCAGTTGTTGAGGGGCGAGAGCCATGGCGCGTTCCTTGGTGTGATGGTCGTTGCGGACGGTAATTTGCTAACCATAGCGTGAAAGAGGCGCTTGGTGTAGTCCCTCATGTGACCTATTGATGTCTGCTTGCTGGCAGGAATGAGCTAAATCGTGAATAATCGAACCACTTTTTCATTTTTATTGCACTGCCATTCCATGTCCAAAGACGCGTCTGCCGAATCTGCTTACAAAGCCACTCTCAATTTGCCGGAAACCGAGTTTCCGATGCGCGGTAATTTGCCGCAGCGTGAGCCCGCCACGCTTGCGGCCTGGCAGGAAAAAAACATTTACGCCAAAATTCGTGCGGCGCGTGCCGGGCAGCCGAAATTTGTGCTGCACGACGGCCCGCCGTATGCCAATGGTGATATTCATATCGGTCATGCGGTCAACAAGGTGCTCAAGGACATTATCGTCAAGAGTAAGACGCTGGCAGGCTTCGATGCACCCTATGTGCCGGGTTGGGATTGCCACGGTCTGCCGATTGAATTGCAGGTGGAAAAAAAACTGGGTAAGCCGGGCGTTAAAGTGTCGGCGCGCGAATTTCGTGATGCCTGTCGCGTGTACGCCGCCGAGCAGGTGGCGCGGCAAAAAGCCGACTTTGTGCGTTTGGG
>DYLI01000043.1:0-1232 GCA_020722165.1 Halothiobacillus neapolitanus
CCGCTATAATGCCCCATCTTTAACACCGTACTGAACACAAACATCATGGAAAAAACTTTTGAGCCCCACGCGATTGAAGCCCGTTGGTATGCCGAGTGGGAGCGCGCCAATCACTTTGCTCCGCAAGCGAAAACGGATGCGCCCGCCTATTGCATCATGTTGCCGCCGCCGAATGTGACTGGCAGCTTGCACATGGGGCATGCGTTTCAGGACACCATTATGGACGCGCTGACCCGCTATCACCGTATGAAAGGCGATCAAACGCTGTGGCAACCGGGTACGGATCACGCAGGCATCGCCACGCAGATGGTGGTGGAACGCCAACTCGCGGCACAAGGCAAGACGCGGCATGACTTGGGGCGCGAGGCGTTTACCGACAAGGTTTGGGAATGGAAGGCAGAATCCGGCGGCACGATTACCCGCCAGATGCGTCGTCTCGGCGCGTCGCCGGACTGGTCACGCGAGCGCTTTACTATGGACGAAGGGTTGTCGGATGCGGTCAAGGAAACCTTCGTGCGCCTCTTTGATGACGGCTTGATTTATCGCGGCAAGCGCCTGGTCAACTGGGATCCGGTGCTGCACACGGCGGTGTCGGATCTGGAGGTCATCAGCGAAGAAGAAAATGGCTCGATGTGGCATTTCCACTATCCGCTGAGCGATGGTTCCGGGCATTTGACCGTGGCCACCACCCGCCCGGAAACCATGCTGGGCGATACCGCCGTGGCGGTGAATCCGGAAGATGAGCGTTACAAGCATCTGATTGGCAAGACGATTACCCTGCCGCTGGTGGGACGGATCATTCCGATTATTGCCGACGATTACGTCGATATGGCCTTCGGCACTGGCTGCGTGAAGATTACCCCGGCGCATGATTTCAATGACTATGCGATTGGACAGCGCCACAACCTGCCGATGATTTGCGTGCTGACCAAGGATGCGTGCATCAATGAAAACAGCCCGGAGAAATACCGTGGCCTGGATCGGTATGAAGCGCGTGATGTGATTGTGCATGACCTCAATGAGCTGGGCTTGCTTGGTGAAATCAAGCCGCACAAGCTGATGGTGCCGCGCGGCGACCGTACCGGCGCAGTGATTGAGCCGATGTTGACCGACCAATGGTTTGTCGATCTGACCCGCGAGGTGCAGGCCGATGGTCGCCCCGGCGGCAAGAAGGCTATCACCGAACCCGCGCTGGCCTGTGTGCATGATGGCCGTGTCAAGTTCGTGCCGCA
>DYLI01000043.1:1332-3459 GCA_020722165.1 Halothiobacillus neapolitanus
GTACTCGACACCTGGTTCTCATCCGCCCTGTGGCCGTTCTCTACCCTTGGCTGGCCGGACAAAACGCCTGAACTAAGTACGTTTTATCCCACCAGCGTGCTGGTCACTGGCTTCGACATCATCTTCTTCTGGGTCGCGCGCATGGTGATGATGGGCAACTACTTCATGCAAGAAGTGCCGTTCCGCGAAGTGTATGTGCATGGTCTGGTGCGCGATGCGCAGGGGCAGAAAATGTCCAAGTCCAAGGGCAATGTGCTTGACCCGATTGACTTGATTGACGGTATCGACTTGGAAAGCCTTGTTACCAAACGCACCAGCGGCCTGATGCAGCCGCAAATGGCGAAAAAAATCGAGCAAGACACGCGCAAGGAATTCCCGGAAGGCATTCCCGCGCTGGGTACCGATGCAATGCGTTTTACCTTTGCTGCGCTGGCCTCGAATGGCCGCGATATTCGCTTTGATTTGCAACGGGTCGAGGGCTATCGCAACTTCTGCAATAAGCTGTGGAACGCCAGCCGTTTTGTGTTGATGCAGTGTGAAGGTCACGATTGTGGTCTGACGGGCGAGGTCACGCTAACGTTGGCCGATCGTTGGATTATCAGCCGTTTGCAGCAACTTGAGGCTGAGGTGATTCGCCAGTTCGAGGCTTACCGCTTCGATTTGGCGGCGCAGGCGCTGTACGAATTCACCTGGAACGAGTATTGCGACTGGTATCTGGAGCTGACCAAGCCCGCCTTGCGCACAGGCGACGAGGCGACGCAGCGCGGCACGCGCCGCACGCTGGTGCGCGTGTTAGAAACCTTGCTGCGTCTGCTACATCCGATCATGCCGTTCATTACCGAAGAAATCTGGCAGCGGGTTGCGCCTTTGGCTGGGAAAGCCGGCGA
Source organism: Halothiobacillus neapolitanus (assembly GCA_020722165.1). Lineage (GTDB taxonomy): Bacteria > Pseudomonadota > Gammaproteobacteria > Halothiobacillales > Halothiobacillaceae > Thiofaba. The sequence continues at coordinate 2,220 of DYLI01000043.1, forward strand.
CACCATCATGCTGCAACCGTATCCAAAGCCGGATGCCAGCCGTATCGACGAAGGCGCGCTGGCGGACATCGAGTGGCTAAAAGCCTTTACCCTCGGCGTACGCAAGATTCGTGCAGACATGGACATTGCGCCGGGCAAGCCGTTGCCGGTGTTGCTGGGCAACGCCACGCAGAATGACCGTCGCTTGCTGGAAGCCAACGCCAGCTTCATCAGCTCGCTGGCTCGCGTGGAGAGCATCACGCTGTTGGAGGATGAAGCCGCCGCGCCCGAATCGGCAGTCGCTTTGGTCGGTGAGATGAAGGTGATGATTCCGCTGGCGGGGTTGATCGACAAAGATGCCGAACTGGCGCGTTTGGCGAAAGAAATCGAGCGTTTGAGCAAAGAGCTGGACAAATGCCGCTCCAAACTCGGCAACACGGCCTACACCGACAAAGCCCCGCCTGCGGTGGTCGAGCAAGAGCGCCAGCGCGAGCGCGATTACAGCTCAGCGCTGGAGCAGCTTCAGGCGCAGCATGTGAAAATTAGTGCGCTGTAAGGTTGATACAGGAGATAACTCATGGGTACGCAAGAACTGGCGGCGTTGGTGCTAAAACTCAATCCAACCGAGCGCTTTGAACTGATTGAATTTGCACTGCGTAGTTTGGATAAGCCTGATCCCGAGGTTGATCGCCTATGGATCGAGGAGGCAGAGCGTCGTTTGCTCGCTTATCGTGCGGGCAAGGTGAACGGGATTTCGGCTCATGATGTCTTGGGCGAGTTTTGATGCTTGTGATTTTTTCGCGGCAAGCACGTCATGAGTTTGACGAAGCCGAGCGTTATTACGCGCGACTTGTGTCCGGGCTGGGGGAGACTTTTCGTGCCGAGCTAAAGTCGGCATTGTCGCGTTTACAGTCATGGCCTCTGGCCTGCCCGATTGAGCGTGGTGACATTCGGCGCATGACCTTGAGTCGTTTTCCTTACAAACTGCTGTATTCGGTCGAGAGTGACCACGTTTACATTATCGCCGTAGCACACCAGCACCGCGCTCCCGATTATTGGGCGGAGCGGGACGGTGGGTCATGAGTATCACCATCCCCGAGTCCGAAATCGAACTCACCGCCATCCGCGCCAGCGGCCCAGGTGGGCAGAATGTCAACAAAGTCTCGACTGCGGTGCACCTGCGTTTCGACGTGCGCGCCTCATCCCTGTCAGACGAGGTGAAAGAGCGCGTGCTGGCCGCGCACGATTCACGCATCAGCCG
>DYLI01000043.1:3559-12326 GCA_020722165.1 Halothiobacillus neapolitanus
AGCCACTGGTTGTTTTTGAATGCACGAATGCAGGCGGCGGGGTCGTAATTGCGGATCAGCCATTGTTGCCACAGGCTTAAACCCGTTGCGGCAAAGAGGCTTAAGGCATACACCATGCCTAGATCGTGTATCCAGCCGACAACAGCCAAAATCAGCAATGTAGCTAGTTGGAATAGGCCGATGATAATCCGGTCGTATTTGCCAAACAGAATGGCGGTGGATTTCACGCCGATTTTCAGATCGTCTTCGCGGTCGGCGAGGGCGTACATGGTGTCGTAGGTGATCGTCCAGGTCACGGTAGCAAGAAACAGCAGCAGAGCGATGAGGTTGAATTGACCACTTTGCGCGGCATAGGCCATGGGCACCGCCCAAGCAAAAGCGATGCCGAGATGCAGTTGCGGCAGGGCGTGGATGCGTTTCATGAATGGATAGCTGGCGGCGAGCAACAGGCCGACCACCGCGAGTTGCTGGGTGAGCGGGTTGAGTAGAAATACCAGAGCAAAGGCAAGGAGGCTTAAAACTGCAAACACGGCGAGGGCTTCCCACGGGCTTAGCAGCCCGGCGGCCAGTGGACGGTTGCAGGTGCGGGCGACGTGCGGGTCGATGTTGCGATCCGCATAGTCGTTGATGGCGCAGCCTGCCGATCGCATGAGCACCACTCCGGCGATAAATACGCCAAGATTGAGCAGGCTGGGCAAGCCGGGTGCGGCGGCAAGCCACAATGCCCACAAGGTCGGCCAAAGCAAAAGCAGGGTGCCGACGGGCTTATCCAGGCGGGTGAGTTGGGCGTAGAGTTTGAGGCGCTTGAGCATTCGGTAAGGTTTTTCTATGCGGTTTTTATGGGGCGGATGGTTGTATCATCCGTGTTTTGCGATTTTTGGATGATGCACGCGCATGACGATTCGAGCTTTTGAGAATTTTACACCGCAGCTTGCACTTGGCGCTTGGGTGGATGACTCCGCCGTGGTGATCGGGCAGGTGGTTTTGGGCGAGAACAGCTCGATCTGGCCGACCTCGGTGCTGCGCGGCGATATTAATCGTATCGAGATTGGCGCGCGCAGCAATGTGCAGGATGGCACCGTGATTCATGTCACTCACGTCAGCCGTTTCCATTCACGCGGCGCACCCACGAGGGTGGGGGATGATGTGACCATTGGGCATCGTGCGGTGCTGCACGCGTGCACCATCGAAGCACGCAGTCTAATTGGCATGGGTTCGCTGGTTTTGGATGAAGCCGTGGTGCAGTCGAACGTGATTCTGGGTGCGGGCAGCGTGGTTCCGCCGAAAAAAGTGCTGGAAAGCGGCTTTTTGTGGCTGGGCGCACCGGCGCGCAAGGTGCGCGAATTGACGGATGAAGAGTTGGAATATCTGGGTTACTCGGCCACGTATTACGCCGAATTGGCCGCGCGGCATCGTGCAAGTAGCCTGATGAATGCGCCTTACGAGCCGTGATAGTGCGCAGTCTTGCGGGTGCTGTGTATGGCCTGCTGCTTTGGGGTGTGGCCTTGTGGCTGGCTTGGATAACTCTGGCAGCGGTCGATTTTCTTTACCCGCTGGCCTATGGTTGGCTGGATATTGCGACAACACTGCAAACCTATGTGCCGCAGAATCGTTTTGGCAAACAGGATTACCCCGCAAGCGATATGGCGCAGCATATGCAGCATTTTGCGGCGATTAGTCAGGCCATTCATGCGCAAGGCGCGGGGCTGGCTGAGCTGGGTTACCACGATGCGCAAGGCAAGGTTTTGGGGCTGTTGCTGACGCGCGATGAAGTGCTGCATTTGCAGGATGTGGCGCGTCTGGTCACGGGCGGCATGAGGGTGGGCGCAATGGCTACCCTCTTGTGGCTTGCTTGGTTTGCGCTGATGGCAAAACTGGGGTGGCGTTTACCGTCGCTGAGCGTGTTGTTGCTGGGGAGCGCAGGCGGATTGGTGGTGCTGGGCGCGGCACTGGCGGTCTTTGGTTTTGAGTCGGTGTTTTACGCTCTGCACACGTTAATTTTTCCCGCCGATCATGCTTGGTTTTTTTATTATCAAGACTCGTTGATGAGTAGCTTGATGCAGGCACCGAATTTGTTTGCAGTGATTGGGGGCGCTTGGCTTTTGCTTACCTTGGCGCTCTTGTTCTTATTGCACGCACTCGCTACATTGTTCGCACAACGATTTAATCAACCAAAACCATGAGGCTTTAATCATGCAAAAAATGAGCATAAAAACCATCCCTGCACTGATTGTGCTTGCCGTGAGCATGATGCTGACCGCTTGCAACACTTTCGAAGGTGTGGGCAAGGATATCCAAGGCGGTGGCAGGGCGATTGAGCGTGCAGCCCATTAATTAGCGTGCTGCTTGTGGTGGAGGTCGTCATTGACGGCCTTTTTTTATGCCATTTTTTCGACTTTGGGACGTTTGGCCCAACCGCGAATCAGCAAGTAAAACACCGGGGTGAGCAGCAGACCGAAGAAGGTTACGCCCAACATGCCAAAGAACACCGGCGTGCCGATGGCTTGGCGCATTTCTGCCCCCGCGCCGCTAGCCAGTACCAAGGGCACGACACCGGCGATAAAGGCAATCGAGGTCATGATAATCGGGCGTAAACGCAAGCGGCAGGCTTCCAGAGCCGATTCCATTGCGCTTAAGCCATGATCCTCGCGGGTTTTGGCGAATTCGACCAAAAGAATGGCGTTTTTGCTGGCGAGGCCGATTAAGACCAATAACGCCACTTGGGTGAGGATATTGTTATCGCCGCCGGTCAGTTTCACGCCGAGCATGGCGAACAAAATCACCATCGGCATGATGAGAATGATGGCAAACGGCAACGACCAGCTTTCATACATGGCGGCTAGCACCAAGAACACCACCAGCACGGAAATAGCGAAGATTTGCAGCGTGGTATTGCCAGCAATGATTTGCAGGTAGGTGAGCTCTGTCCACTCAAAGCCCACGCCGGGCGGCAGGGTTTCGGTCATGAGCTTTTCCATCACATTGATGACTTCGCCCGAGCTGGTGCCGGGCGTGGCCGAGCCATTGATTTCAATCGCAGGGTAGGTGTTGTAGCGCACCACGCGGTCGGGGCCGGTGATTTCGCTAATGTCCACGAGGCCGGAAAGCGGAACCATGGTGCCTTCCGCGTTGCGGGTTTGCAGGCGTTCGATGCTGTCCGCACCCTGGCGGTAATCTCCTTCGGCCTGGGCAATCACCTGATAGGTGCGCCCGAACAGGTTGAAATCGTTGACATACAGTGAGCCGAGGTTGATTTGCAGGGTGTCATAAATGTTCTGCAAGGGAATGCCGGAAAGCAGAGCGCGTTCGATGTCGATTTCGGTATGTAGCTGCGGCACATTGTTCTGGAAGCTGGAAAACAGTGCGGTCACACCGGGGGTTTGCTTGCTCATGGCGTTGCCTGCGGCCATGACTTGCTTGGCGGCGGCATCCAGCGCATCCAGCCCCACGCCGCCGCGATCTTGCACTTGCAGCTTGAAACCGCCGAGTGAGCCCAGACCGCGAATCGGCGGCGGTGGGAACACGGCGACAAAGGCTTCGTCAATGCTACCCAGACGTTGGCGCAGATTCATGGCAATGGAATTCGCATCCTGCCCAAGCGGCACGCGTTCAGCGAACGGTTTGAGCGGCAAGAACACCGTGGCGGCATTCGAGGTGGGGCCAAAGCTGACAATCGACAGGCCGGGGAAGGCGACGCTATGCGCCACGCCGGGCGTTTCGCGCATGATTTTGGCCGCCTCTTGCGTGACGGTGGTGGTGCGCTCCAGCGAGGCAGCGGGTGGAAGCTGAATCACGCCAATCAAATAACCGCGATCTCCGGGCGGGATAAATCCGCCGGGAATGCTCATCAGAGTCTTCCCAGTCAGGACCAACAGCCCAGCGAACACAATGAGTACAACCAGGCTGACGCGCATCAGGCGCTTGACGATGAGCACGTAGCCGCTGCTCGCCGCGTGGAAGGCGATATTGAACAGCTTGAAAAACCAGCCAAACAGCAGGTTGATGAAGCGCGTGAACAGGTCGGGTTTGGCCTCGTGCGGTTTAAGCAACATGCCTGCCAGTGCCGGGCTGAGGGTGAGCGAGTTAAGGGCGGAAATCAGCGTGGCTGCGGCAATGGTCAGGCCAAACTGGCGGTAAAACTCGCCGTTGATGCCGCTGATAAACGAGGCGGGAATAAACACCGCAGCCAGCACCAGCGAGATCGCAATAATCGGCCCGGTCACCTCCTGCATCGCCATGCGTGCGGCGGCTTTGGGCTCCAGACCTTCGCTGATGTGGCGCTCGACGTTCTCGATCACCACAATGGCATCGTCCACCACGATACCAATGGCGAGTACGAGGCCAAACAGGGTCAGCGTGTTGATCGAAAAGCCTAGCGCATTCAATAAGATGAATGTACCGATGATCGACACCGGCACAGCAATCAGCGGAATAATCGCCGCGCGCCAGGTTTGCAGGAACAGCATGACCACCAGAATCACCAACAGCAGTGCTTCAAAGAACGTCAGAATGACCGCATCAATCGACTGCTGCACGAACTGGGTTGTGTCGTAGACAATGCGGTAGTCCACGCCTTCGGGGAAGTTTTGCTTGAGGCGTTCGATGGTCTTTTTCACCGCCTCCGAGGTGGCCAGCGCATTGGCACCGGGGCGCAGAAAAATCGGAATGGCGACCGCGTCCTGCCCATCGAGCTTGGAGCGCAATGCGTAGCTGGCTGCGCCGAGATCAAGCCGCGCCACATCACCGAGACGCACCATTGCGCCGTCGGATTCGGTTCGGATGATGATATTGCTGAATTCTTCAGCCGAGCGCAGGCGGCTTTGTGAGGTGACGGTGAGCTGAAACGCGCTGCCCGCCATGCCGGGGGGCTGTCCGACGCTACCTGCGGCCACTTGCACGTTTTGCGCGCGAATCGCAGCGACCACATCGCTGGCCGTCAGGCTGCGGGCGGCAAGTTGATCGGGGTTGAGCCATACGCGCATGGCGTACTCGTCGGAGCCGAATACCCGCGTGTCGCCCACGCCATCCACGCGCTTGAGCTGGTCGCGGATATTCAACACGGCGTAGTTGCCAAGAAACAGCGAGTCGTAACGCTCATCCGGCGAAATCAGGTGGATCACCAGCATCAGGTCGGGCGACTGCTTGCGCGTGACCACGCCTTGCCGTCGCACTTCTTCCGGCAGGCGCGGCTCGGCGTTTTGCACCTTGGCCTGCACCTGCATTTGCGCAATGTCCAGATCGGTGCCGATTTCAAAGGTCAGAGTCAGGCTCATCGAGCCGTCGGCGGTGGACTGCGAGGACATGTACAGCAGGTGTTCGATGCCCACCAGCTCCTGCTCAATCGGCGCCGCCACGGTTTGCGACAGAGTTTGCGGGCTGGCACCGGGGTAGCGCGTACTGACCTGAATCGTGGGCGGCACGACTTCGGGGTATTGCTCAATCGGCAAACCCTTGAGCGAGACCCAGCCGCCAATCAGTACCAGTGCCGAAAGGACAATGGCGAAAATCGGGCGGTCTACGAAAAAGCTGGCAAAGCGCATGGGTTAGGTGTCCTTACAAGAGGCATTTGGCGTGGCAAGCATCAAACATACAGATGCTTCGAGCGGAGGAAGGTGTTTATCGATCACCGCAGCGATGGTATTTGGGTCAATGTCGCCCAGGTAGTTATGCACGAGAATATTGCGAAAGCCGCTGATTTCGCGCCAAGGTATGTCGGGGTAGTTTGCCTTTTGCTCATCGGGCAATAACTGAGTCGCCTCGGATAGGGTTTGTAGATTACGCAAGGCCGCGTCGTACAACACCTCATCTTGCGTGACATCGCCGCGTGCCTGAATACGACGAATTTTGGCAATGGCATCAAGAATATGTTGCGCATACACCTGCCATGACTTACTCATAGTGCCACGGCCTCACTAAGAACTTGCTCACGAATATGTTGATTGAGTTCATGTTCGGGTATCAGATCGATATGGCATTGCAGTAATTCGGCGAGCTTTTCTGTAAGCGGTAGGCGCTGTGCAAACAGGTCATAGCCGCGCGGAAATTCCACCAGAAAATCAATGTCACTGTCAGTGCGCTCCTCACCCCTCGCCACAGAGCCGAACACGCGCATATGTTTGGCGCCGTACTGCTCACCCAGCGCCAAAATGCTGGCCTTATGGCTTCGAATCTGTTCCAACTGCATTTTAGATACTCCAAGCTGAGCGTTATCGGCCTTGCATTAATTCATGTGCGGCTTGGCGGCCAAAAGTTCAGGTGTGACCTTGCTACCGGGTCGCGCGCGCTGTAGGCCTTCCAGAATAATGCGCTCGCCGGGTTTGAGACCCTCCAGCACCGGGCGTAGGCCGTCTATCGTCGGGCCGAGCTTGACCGGGCGCATTTGCACACTATTTTCCGCATCAACCACCATCACGACGTGCCGACTTTGATTCATGCCCACCGCTGTTGCGGGAATGGCGGGGTTATTGAAAACTTGGGCGGTATTCATTTTTACATGCGCAAACTGGCCGGGCGCAAAGCGCTGCGCCATGTTGCTTAGTGACGCGCGTGCCTGACGTGTGCCGCTTTTGGCGTTAAACGTTGGTGCGAGGTAGTCGATTTTGGCCATATCCTGAAGGTGGCTGTCGCCTTGCAGGGTAATCTGCACCGGCTCGCCTAGCGGGGCACTTGGGCTTTGCGCAGAAAAGCCGTTCTGCGTGGCTTCGTCAATCTGGAAGTACACATACAGGGTGTCGGTAGGGGTAATCGTGGTCAACAGCGTCGTGCCGCTGCCCAGCGGCGAGGTCACAAGGTTGCCAGCGGTCATTTGAGTGCGTTCAATGTAACCGCTGATCGGGGCGTGAATCTGGGTATAGCCCAGATTGATACGTGCCGTGGTCAGCCGTGCTTGGGTGGCGCGCAGATTGGCTTCGGCGATCTGCTTGGCGGTGTCGCGCTGTTCAATGGCTTCACGTGAGAGGGTCTGGCTGCGCGCCAACTCCTGACCGCGCGCCTGCTCCCTGGTCGCCAGGCGCAGGTTAGCTTCGGCCTGTGCCACGGCGGCTTCGGCAGCGGCGACTTCGGCAGCAAACGGGCGGCTGTCGATGCTGTAAAGCAACTGGCCTTTTTCCACCCGCTCGCCATCGCGGAACTGCACGTTTTGCAGCATGCCGCTGACCTGCGGGCGCACTTCGACCTGTTCAATGGCGCGAATTTGCGCCGGATAAGTCACGCTTTGGCGCAGGCTTTGAGTTTGCACTTCAATCACGCCAACCTTGGGGGGCGGTGGCGCACCCGCAGCGGCGGAATTGGCCTGAACGGGGTAAAGCATGGGTAGCAGCAGGAGGGCAAACGCGGCAAATGTGCGCGGTGTAGGGTTACGGCAGGGCATAGGGACTCCGTGAGCATTATCTTCAACCGGGAGCGAGTCTAACCCACCAACCATTTGAAAATCATGCAATAAAATCGCTCAATAAAAACCATAGATTGAGCGCGATAATGAGCAGTGCACATGCCCAAGCCAGGGCAAGCATCCAGCGTGGTGCGACCAAATCCCCCATCAATGTGCGGTTGGAGACCAGCAGAATCAGCGGAATCAGGGTAAAAGGAAGCTGCATCGACAGGACGACCTGTGAAAGCACCAGCAGGCTCAAGGGTTTGGCGGCCAGCAGGATGGCGATCACTGCCGGAATCATGGTCAACAGACGCAAGCCAAGACGCACCCGTGCCATATTGACCTTGCGACCGAGCAGCGGCTCGAACACGATCTGCCCGGCCATGGTGGCGGTGGTCGAACTGGCGATACCCGCCGCCAGCAGGGCAAGGGCAAAGGTCAGCGCCGCCGCACCGCCGAAGAGCGGGCCGAGGGTGTGATAGGCCTGATCGATGTCGGTAATCATCAGTCCCTTGGCATGGAAGGCCGCCGCAGCGGTAATCAGAATGGCCGAATTGACCATCCAGGCCACGATCAGCGCGCCGAACGTATCCCATTTAAGAAGACGGTAGGCGCGTTTTTTGTCGTGTCCAACATCCTGGATGCGCGTGAGCACTTGCGAGGTGTGTAGGTAAATGTTGTGCGGCATCACGGTTGCGCCAATGATGCCGAGGGCGATAAACAGGGCGGTCGAGTCGGTAATGGTCAGATTGGGCATAAAGGCGTTACTGGCAATCGCCACAATGTCCGGCTGGATAATGAACATCTGAATCACATAGCCAAGACCGATGGTGGCGACGAAAGCAATGATGGTCATTTCGACCCAGCGGAAACCGAAGCGCTCCAGCCACAAAATCAGCAGCACATCGAATACGGTCAAAATAATGGCCACGGGCAGAGGGATGCTGAACAACAGGTTGAGCGCAATCGCTACGCCTAAAAATTCCGCAAGGTCAGTCGCCATCATCGCCAGCGCCGCCGTGGATAGTAGTCCCTTGGCGCGCCAGCCTGAGTAGCGTTCGGCAATCAGTTGCGCCAGGTCTTTTTCAGTCGCCACGCCAAGCCGTGCAGCCAGAAGCTGCATCAGAATGGCAATCATGCTCGCCATGGTGACGACCCAGAGCAGGGCGTAACCATAACGGCTGCCCGCTTCGAGCGAGGTCGCCCAGTTACCGGGATCCATGTAGCCGACCGAGACCAAAAAGGCAGGGCCGAGAAAAAACCAGAAGGGGCGACGAATACGGCGCGAGCTGTCGTCCGGGCTATGGGCAAGCGTATCGCTGTTCATTATTAGGGCTGCCTAAATTTAGTTTTAGTGGAATTTATCCCAAGTCTTGTCATGCGGTCAAATGCAAA
>DYLI01000196.1 GCA_020722165.1 Halothiobacillus neapolitanus
CGGGTTTCACGGGCGAGGAATTCGGCCACGGTGAGGAAGTTTTCCAACCAGTCCCGGCCGTTCTTTTGTTCTTTGGCCAATGCGGTGAGGCGTTTGGCAAGGCTGGCCGCCTTGTCTTTCTTGTCTTTCTCGTCTTTCGCTGCGCCATCGGGTTGCCGGGTGAGCTGATAGGCCAAGAGGCTCTCCAGCATTGCGGGCGCGTCTTTGGGTTGTGGCAGGTCCTTGAGCCATTCCAGCGAGTGATAGACTGCGCGGCGCGAGGTGTCTTCACGCGCAAGAAAGTCGCGCAGCTCGTTCAGCACCTTGAGCGGCTCGCCCCATTGGGCGGTCAGGCGCAACGCCCCACCGGAGCGTTTGATGATGGTGATTGAGAAGGCATCGCGCCCGCCTTCTGTCTTGGCGCGCTTCTCCGCCGTGCGCAGCTCGCGCAGGACGGCAGATAGCGGAGCCTGATGATGCGCCACCACCGCGCCGCAGGAGGCGGTGGCGTGTTTGCCCATCATGCGCATCAGGCGGCCATCAAGCCAGGCAAAGCCATTTTTGCAATGCAGCTTGTTCCAGTCCTTGCGCAGTTTCTGCCAGTCAGTTTGCTCATCTTCGGGCAGCGTGCCGGAATAGGCATGGCGCAGACGTTCCATTATGGGCAGCATGTCAGCCACCGGCAGCATGGCGAGCACATCATCCCCCCCGGCGTAAATGACTCGCCCCAAATGTTCTTCTTCCACCACATGGCGCACCACGGTTTGCGAGAAGTCGTTGAGCGCGCCGGAAATAGCCAGATGACGGTTGGGCGAGATGGCGCGTTTTTGCTGAGCATATTGCTGGATGAGGGGCTGTTTTTGTGCGTGTTGGTCAAACCCTTGTTGCACCTGCGGATGGAAGCTGTCGCGGTAGCTGATGGTGGTGCCGGTTTGCTCGTCGCCAGAAAGGATGGCGCCCATTTTGTCGCCGTCCATCATGATGAGGGCGTAGTAGGTTTCGAGCTTGGTCTCGTTCTTGCCCAGTGCGCTGGCAAGGGTCTGACGCACGAGCCGCTGAGCACGTTCAAGTGCGGCGGCATCATCCGCTTCATCGGCCATTTCCAGCAGAGCGGGCAGGCGCTTGGCATTGGCCAGTGCCTCAGGGTTGTCGCGGTATTTGCGGGTGAGTTTGCGCGGCAGGGCGACGGAATCAATGTTTTGTGCCGCTTCGGCAAAACCTGCCGCCGTGTGGCCACCTTTCTTCAGCCAGCGGTCGAGCTGATGCGCCAGCGCCATGGTGTGGGTGGAGACCACGAAGCGGTTGAAGGGTTTTTCTGAACCATCGTCTTTGGCGGATAGGGCTTTACCGACTTCGGATTTGAAGATGGTCGGCCACAGGCGCTTGATGGCGGGCAGGGCGGAGAGGTGTTCGCCCTTTTTTGCCCACGATGGCTTGGTCTTGGCCACCCGTGCCCAGAGTGTATCGGTCTGTTGGCGGTAAGACTTGGCAAGCTGGGCGCGATCGGTGGTGAGCCATTCGGCTTCGCCAGTGAGCGAGCAGCGCCAGCCTTCTTCACAGGTTTGCTCGAAACTGCGCGTGGACTTGGCGGCGGCCATGACGCGCTCGGCCAAATCATACACCGCCGGATAGAGCACGCCGGGATTGGGCGCAAAGAAGGTGGTGGTGTCGTTCCAGTCGATTTCTTTTTGCAGGGCTTTCCATGCCGGGGTGTCCAGAAAACCGCTGGGCTTGTTCGGCTCGACACCGAAAAACGGTGCCATGGCAGCGGACAGCGCTGCGGTGTCCAGATCGGTCTGTTGCGCGGTGTTGCGCGGGTGAATCAGCGAAAACGGCACGGCAGCCCAATGCACTTC
>DYLI01000197.1 GCA_020722165.1 Halothiobacillus neapolitanus
TCCCGCGGCTCATCCCGCAGCGCTGGCCCATCAACCGCCAGATTACTGATCGCGCTCGACAGCGGCGTCGAGTCCGTCTGGAACTCTGCAGCAAGCACGTGCCTGCAGTAGAGGCGCAGAAAACCTCGGTACCACTGCAGAGCCCCTATTCGGTGAGTACAGTCAGCCCCGTGTGCTGCGCATAGTCGGCCAAAACGGTATCGACCGCGCCAAAGCTGCGCAAGGTGCCGCGCTCCAGCCACAGCGCCTTGTTGCAGCTTTTGCGAATGACCTGCGGGTTGTGGATGGCCAGCACCACGATTTCCGCCCGTGCATGGAGTTGTTCGAGGCGGCGGGCGGCTTTTTCCTGAAAGCTGGCGTCGCCCACGCCGATCACCTCATCGAGCAGCAAAATTTCGGCGTCCACCGCCGTGGCGATGGCAAAGGCAAGGCGCAAACGCATGCCGCTGGAATAGGTGCGAAGCGGCAGATCCAGATAATCCCCCAGCTCGGTGAATTCGGCGATCTCTTCGGATTTGGCGCGAATTTCCGCGTCTTTCATCCCCAGCAGCAAGCCGCGCAGACGGATGTTTTGCCGACCGGTGGATTGATCGTCCATGCCAAGGTTGATGTCCAGCAGCGGAATCGCTCGCCCGCGCACCTCCACCGCACCCGCGGTCGGCGGATAAATCCCCGCCATCACGCGCAGCAGGGTGGATTTCCCCGCCCCGTTATGCCCGATCAGCCCCAGACGATCGCCGGGCTGAAGCGCCAGATCGATGCCGCTGAGCGCGCGCACGATCACCACCCCGGTATTGTCTTCGGCGAGGCGATTTTTGCGGCCCAGTCGCAGCACCCGTTTTTTGAGCGACTGCGCGGTCACGTCGAAAATCGGCAAATCCAGGGCAACCTGGTGCAGACGAATGAAAGCGCTCATGTCGGTCAAACCCAGTAGGGAATGCGCTTGTGGTAACGCCCGGTCAACCACAGGGCGAACAACCAACCCAGCAAGGCCATCACCCCCGTGATGATCCAGGTTGAAGTCGGCGGGGCAATGCCCACCAACGGCTGCCTCACCACATCGATCAAATACGCCAGCGGATTGAAGGTGACGATCCAGCGATGCTTTTCCGACAACATTCCGCCATGAAACAAAATGGGCGTGACATAAAACGCCACCTGCAACAAGGCGGCGATGATTTGCGGAAAATCTCGGAACCGCGCAGACAGCAGCCCGGCGATCATGCCGATCCACAGACTATTGAAAATAAACAAAACCAGCCCGGGAATGAACAAGGGCAGAGTCAGCCAGCTTTTCACGCCAAAAACCGCCAGCACCAGCAGCACGATGACAAAATTGTGCGCAAAAATCACCAAATTGCGCCACGCGACCTGCAAGACATAAATCAGCTTGGGGGTGTTGACCTGCCGGATGTAACTTGCGCTGTTGATATAGGCCATGCTGCCTTCGTTGACCAGGCTGGAAAACAGATTCCACGCCACCAGGCCAATCGCCACCATCGGCAGGTAATCCGCGATGTTTTGCCCGAACAGCGAGCCGTACACCACGCCGAGTGCGCCCACCAGCACCCCCATGCTGATGGTCAGCCAGAACGGCCCGATTTTCGACCGTGCATAGCGCTGCCGGATTTCCAGCCAGCCCAGCAGCGTCCACAGTCGCCAGTTGCGCAGGCTGTGCAGAAGGTCTGAAAAAGCCAGTTGTAAGGCAGACATGAAGTTCGAGGCAGTGCGGGCTAACCCGCCATCTTATGCGCAAGCTGCCGCATGGTTGAGGCACCCACCCGTAGCAATCGGGGCGAAATCCACTCCTACAGCGACT
>DYLI01000198.1 GCA_020722165.1 Halothiobacillus neapolitanus
TTTCTTTGGTGACTTTCTTTGTGCAAGCAAAGAAAGTTACTCGCCCGTTGCCAACACGATTTGCAACGAAGCGTCTTTGTCAAGACGGGCGAAAAAACTCACCACCCGTTCAAGTGCGGTGGCATTGTTTCGTCCGTTTCAAGGTTGCACACTGCACAGGCCATGTTTGTTACGGACGAGTTCCTTTCTTTGCTTGTCCAAAGAAAGGAACCAAAGAAAAGACACCCCGTTGATGCCGCCCTGCGGGCAAGCCGTGGCCTGACCTGCTCCAGCCGGGTCGCCCCGACGCAACATCCATGTTGCGACGAGGCTAAATGCGCCATCCATGGCGCTTTTACCCAGCTTCCGCAGGCCAGTCCACGGCGGCATCAAAATGGGGGTTGAAACCAAAACCCAAATCCAAATCCGCGCCTTTGGCGCAAGAGTCCATCAAACCTTCGTTTGATGGACACTCGATCAATACACTTCTGGCACGATCATTTCCTCAGGCACCGGCTGGCGGTAGTACTCGGCGTTGCGTACTCGTTCGGGCAAAACAACCATCTGGCGCTCGACTTCAAAATAATCGAATTGGCTTAGAAGATGATGAATGCAGTTCAGGCGGGCTTTTTTCTTGTCCACCGCCTCGACGATCCACCACGGGGCTTCGGGAATATGCGTGCGCTCCAGCATGATTTCCTTGACCTTGGTGTAGTCCTCCCAGCGGCGGCGGGATTCGAGATCCATCGGGCTGAGTTTCCATTGCTTGAGCGGGTCTTGAATGCGGCTGGTGAAACGCAGGTGTTGCTCGTCGTCGGTAATCGAGAACCAGTATTTGATCACGGTGATGCCTGAGCGTACCAACATGCGTTCAAACTCGGGCACGCTGCGGAAGAATTCTTCGTATTCGTGGTCGGTGCAGAAGCCCATCACGCGCTCGACACCGGCGCGGTTGTACCAGCTGCGGTCGAATAGCACGATTTCCCCGGCGGCGGGAAGATGCGCCGCGTAGCGCTGGAAGTACCATTGGGTTCGCTCGCGGTCGTTGGGCGCGGGCAGGGCGACCACGCGGCAAACACGCGGGTTGAGGCGCTGCATGATGCGTTTGATCACACCACCTTTGCCGGCGGCATCGCGGCCTTCGAACAGAATGACAATTTTTTGTTTGGTGTGCAGAACCCAATCTTGCAGCTTGACCAGTTCGCCTTGCAGGCGCAGTAGCTCACGGAAATAGTGCAGGCGCTGGTTGCGGGCGGCTTCATCAAGCGGCGTTGCGTCCAGTCCAAGAACATGGTCGGCGAGATCATCTTCTAGCTCAAGTTCAAACGATTCGTCAAAGCTGTCGAGGCGTTCGCGGTTGAGGCGCTGCTGCATATCGTCATTACTTGGCATGGGCTGTTCTCAAGTGTGAATTGTGCCGCAAGCCTGAAGGAACTCTGTGACGTGGGTGTTTCAGATGTGTTTAGGAGCTGCGGTCCGGCTTTTTGTCAGTTGAGACGACAATAATCGTCTGACCCAGATTGATGCCATCTTTGGCCTTGAGGTGGTTCCAGTCACGTAGTTGAGCGACGGTGACTTTGAAGCGCTGGGCGATGGAGTGCAGAGTGTCGCCTTTTTTGACGGTGTAGGTGGTGGCCTTGGGGGTGTTTTTTTCAGCCCCGCTCTGAGCCTGGTCTTTAGTATTGATTGGCACAGGGGTGTTTTTGGTTGGGGTCTTTTTACTCTCGCCAGAACTTGCGTTCACGCTTTGCGGAAGCTCGCGATAAACGGTTAATTTTTGGCCGGTTTTGAGTGCGGACTTGGTATTAAGCTTGTTCCACGAAGCCAG